>JAGGWM010000139.1 GCA_021157445.1 Thermococcus sp.
TACTTTATATAGGTCAATGTAGTGAACTATATTCTACTGCGACAAAGTATTTATATCCACCACAAATAGTTCCATTCGGTGGGAAAAATGATCGAGCTGCTTAGTAATCCCTGGATTTTCATTACAATTATTGTTGGGTTTCTTATGGCATGGGCCATAGGAGCAAATGACGCTGCAAATTCAATGAGTGCTGCTGTTGGATCTGGTGCAATAACACCCAAACAAGCAGTTTTAATAGCAGGATTGCTTGAATTCACAGGTGCTTATCTCTTTGGGAAAAGTGTCACTGAGACTATTAGGAAAGGAATAATTGATGCTTCTCAAATAGCTGATCCTCATGTTATTGTTTACGGCTCAATTGCAGCCCTTCTTGCCTCTTCATTATGGTTAGTTTTTGCTACAAGATTTGGGTTACCCGTCTCAACCACTCACTCGATTGTAGGGGGTATAGTAGGATATGGTATAGTATACGCCGGAACTTCCATAGTCAATTGGGGGAAAATGGCACAAATTGTGATTAGTTGGATATTTTCACCCATCTTTGGTGCGATCGTAGCATTTATTGTTATAAAGCTAGTTTCCAAAACGATACTGCAACAGAAAGATCCCATAGAAAGTGCCAAAAAGTGGGTACCATTCTGGATAGGGATCACTTTTGTAATTATAGGTTCGATGTTTTATATAAAAGTCATGCATGGAGACTCGCTGTTAATTGCAGTGACAAATTATGGAATTCCAGTTGGCATCGGAGCATTTTTAATAGGTTTTGTACTTTTACGGAGAAACTTTAAGATAGACGACCCTTACTTGGGTGCTGAATCTATATTTAAAAAAGTACAAGTGCCGATCTCTGCTTATTTAGCACTTTCTCACGGCGCAAATGATGTTGCAAATGCTATAGGACCAGTTGCAGCAGTCTACACCGTAGCAACAATGGGACTAGTAGGAATGAAAGTTCCCGTGCCAAAATGGATTCTAGCAATGGGCGGTTTAGGAATAGCAGTTGGTGTTGCAACTTACGGGTACAAAGTCATGGAAACCGTTGGAAGGAGGATCACAGAACTAACTAATACAAGAGGGTTCAGTATAAACTTCTCAGCCGCAAGTGTAGTATTAATAGCTTCGGCGTTAGGTTTACCAATTTCCACTACACATACAGTTGTGGGTGCAGTTATAGGTGTTGGTCTTGCGAGAGGAGTAAAAGCAATAAACAAAGAAGTCGTTAAGGATATAGTTATATCATGGTTTGTTACTGTGCCTGTAGCAGCCATAATTGCGGGAGTTGTGTTTAAGATACTAATGATTATGGGGTGAAAATGATGCAGGTTTGGACGAAATTATTTGCTAAAAGCCCGTTTAAGCCTTTAATAAAGCACGCTGAAGTGGTTTTGGAGACTGTGGAGACTCTTGAGAGGGCACTCGAGGCATGGGAGAAAGGAGAATACGAGACCATGAGAGAATATGCAAGGAAGGTAGACGATCTTGAAGATTTTGCCGACAAAATCAAGGAGGAAATAAGAGACACCCTAAGTTCAAAATTGTTTATGCCAGTTAATAGAGGAGATATTTTGAGGTACCTCCAAATGCAAGATAAGATAGCTGATGCCGCTGAAAACACCGCAAAGTGGCTTCTTGTTAGAGATCCAAACGATATCCCCGAAGACCTCAAGGAAGACGTGAGAAGTTTAGTGGTGAAAATGAGCCAGGAAAGCATTAAGGCGGCAAAACTTGTCTATGAAGCGATAGTTCAAATGGATAAGGTTATAGAGAGCGGTTTTGGAGAAAGAGAGATCGAGAGGGAATACGAAATAATCAAGGAGATAGAAAGTGTCGAACACAAGATAGATGAACTCGATACTAGGTTCATGGAGATAATCTTCAAGAACTCTGCCAGGTTGGAATGGGGATTGGGAATGTATCTTCTCAACATTGCAAAAACACTAAGCAACATATCGGATAAGGCAAAAGACGCAGCAGAGAGAATAAGATTGATGATGAATAAATAAGCTCCGTTTTCCGCTAAATTTTTCCTTTCCAAGAAAAGTAGGAAGAGAGACCTCAGATGGCTATCATGGTTGAAGTCATCTGTATCTCGGGCATCTTCCTTATCCTTTCCGTTATGAAGTGATCTAAGTCTTTGAGGGTATCGGTTTCAACCTTAACTACGAGGTCGTATTCTCCATAAACCACATATGCCTCCTTTACTTCCGGATATGTAAGAAGTTTCTCCATGACTTCCCTTTCCTTTCCAGCGGCTGTCACCATCTAAATAAACGCCGTCACCATAGCTTACCACCAATAATATTTGGTTTTTTGAGTATTTAAGGTTATCGTCATCAATAAGGAAAAAATGACAAATTAGGGGAAGCTAACTATTCCAAAGATAAAGCCCTTAGGACGTCCTTTGCCGGTATATACTCCTTCGGAATCCTGACCCTTACAGTCTTTTTCGGATCTACCAGCTGACTTATCTCAACGTCCAATAGAAGACTCCCGAGCATATATGCTTCATCCCAGCTTAAGTTTAGGGTTTTTTGAAGAACTTTAACACCGAGTTCAGTTGCCCGCCTAATAGCCTCCCACAAATTTTCCTCGGAGACGAGTATATACAATGAGTCCTCTGTTTCAAGTAGGGGATACGGAGGAGCTACGCCTTCCAAGATGCTAACTCTTACCGTTACTTTCCCCGGGACTTCACACGCCGAAACACAAATTTCCCCATCCCCCATCACCGCGTGGAGATCTCCAATAGCTAGTAGTCCTCCCTCAACAAACACTGGCAGGTAAAGAGTCGTGCCCTTTCTTATGAGTTTAGTGTCCATGTTTCCACCATGCTTGCCCGGTTTGCCGCATGGAATCTCTTCCAGAGAAGCAACGCCGATAACCCCTATCATAGGTCTTGCCGGTATTCTAATATCTCCAAAGTAAACATAACCATCTTCGATTTTACAAACCTTTGTTTTCGGCTTCTTGACTTTGTCTCCAAGAACTCCTGCTTTTGGTGCAGTAAGGACCACTCCCCTGTCTGCTACCTCTATATCCAAAATGTCGACTTTTAATGCATCCCCCGGTTTGGCGCCTTTCACGTAGAGTGGCCCTGTTGCGGGATTCACCTTTGAGAAGTCAACGACCTCAAGAGTTTGTTCTTCGGACGTTATCTGGTTGGAGAGAGCGTCTAAGGTTTCAAAAATAACTATCTCCTCGTTTTCTGCTTCTGCTGCGGGCTTAAGATTTGGTCCAAACGCAAAAATATGCTTGGATTTGTCTATGAAGAGCATGCACACCACCAGGTTTAAAATATCCCGGCAACCCTAATTAAATTATCGGGGAGAAAAATGCTCAGCTATCTCATAAGTCAGGAAGAACTTGAGAGGTTCAAAGATTTTCTTGAAGAAAGGGGGATTAAGCTGGAAGAGTTCTACTCCAAAGGAACAACCAGCTTAGTTTTTATTGGAAATACAAAGGGCAAAAAAGTCATTATAAAGCTTGAAAGGTCCGACTCGCCAAGAAAGAACTTCAAAAGGGAGGCGAAAATTCTGAGGCTTCTTGAAGGGAAAGAGATAACCCCGCGCTTAGTTGACTATGGGGTTTTTGAGGGAAAGGAATTCTTGGTTAGGGAATTTGCTGAAGGCGAACCTCTGCTTTATTCAACTCCTCAAAAAAAGCATATTCTTCAGATACTCGAAAAAACTTATCAGCTCGATGTTTTAGGCATTGATCATGGCCAAATACAGGGAGGAAAGCACATCATAATTGGAGAGACTGTTTGGATAATCGACTTCGAAAAAGCGAGCTTCAGAAAGCCAAAGAACGTAACTTCCGCAATGGCAATGATATTTCTTAACAATAACGTTATTGCAAAAAGGGTTCGGGAGAGGTTCCGCTTAGATCAAAACTTCTTAAACTCTCTAAGAGAGGTACTGAGAGAATACAAAAAGACAAAAAACATTGAAGAGCTCAGGGAATTACTTTCTACTCTTTAATCTATCCCATACCAATATCGATAAGGGAATCAAAAATGCCGCAATGATAAGTCCTATTCTTGGATCAATGAGGTACTCAAAGAGAAGGATTATGAAAATCGTTATCCCTATCATTACAAACAAATCCTGATCAAAAATTCTGGATTTTGCAAGAATGTTCCTTTCCTTGGAGATATACGCGAGATACAGAGGAATTCCCAAGGCAGCGATTGCTACACCAGCATAGCTTCTAGACATGATTGAAACAAGGAGACCGATTAAAAGTATTCCCAACACGGCATACTCGCTTCTCATGAAGTATAGGTCATCAATTAACTTTAAATAATTTAGGGAGTGATGATATTTAGGTGATAGCGCTATGAATAAGATCGAATGGAATGAAAACACATTTTCTAAGG
>JAGGWM010000041.1 GCA_021157445.1 Thermococcus sp.
CCGTTCCAAGGGTAATTCCCACTATAAGGGCAAGGAGAATATATGTCGTATTGAGATTTGTTTGTTGGGAAACCTGCTGTAGGGGATAAGTTCTAAATGCAGAAACTATGTTAGCCGAATTTTGAGTTAAAACCTCCGTATAGTTTCTCCCGCTCCACATGATGGAAACTTCGACTGCTAAAACTCCTGCCCTTTTTGAAAGCTCAAGGGCAGCATTTTTCAACTGCTCCGGAGAATCTTCGGAATATACTATCACATCAACGGATTTAGCAATCTCCAAGAGGTCATCTACACTCTTAGCTGGGACTTCTTCTTCAGGCTTTATGGAGTCAACTGCCACAATTCCCATCCACTCCAAAGCATACTGTTGAGAGGGAAGTTCTATCACGGCCTTCTTTCCTTTTAAGTCCAATTTTTGGTATGCCAAGATAATCCCATCCAGTTTTGCCTTAAACTCCGAAAATTGAGAATCTAAGAAGCTATAAGATGGGTAGAACTCCACTAGAACATCTCTTACAGTTTCTGCTATTGCAAGGGCATTATACGGATCCAGCCAGATGCCGTGAGGATTGTACTTATTATTGTACCATCTCTCGGGCAGATAACGGAAGCCATGTTTTTGATAATCCTTTATCCCAAGAACTTTCCCTTTTAAGATGCCTTCTTGTTCAAGCTCTTCTATCTTCTCCTCACTGGGCAAGTGGCTTATTGTAACTATAACATCTGCCCTTTGAAGTTCTTCAATCTGTTCTGGTGTAAGCTGGTATTGGTGCGGATCAACGCCAGGAGGGACGAGGTATTCCACTTGAACAGTCTCTCCAAAGGCCTCCTTGAGTATCTCAGCTATAGGAGATATACTCGTAACTACCAAAGGCTTCTCCTGAGCCAGGGTTAAAGGGGACAGCAGGATAAGTGTAAACAGCAACGTTGCTATCTTTTTCATTTTAGGTCACCCTAACAGAATTGGGATGAGGTATTTTAAAGTTTTTCAGAGAAATTTAAATATAACGAAGAAAGAGATGTTATATTTTTCTTTTGAAAGCCTCGCCCTTCAGGACGGAGAGGAAGTCAGCTCTGACTGCCATTGCTCTTTCCATTTTTTATGTAGGGCTTGCCAATTGCTATGCTGAAGCCCTTAAAGGAATCATCCTTGCGGTGGAATTCCATAGCTAACGGCAGATTATTGTCTTCGTTTATTACTATCCTAACGATTCTAGCACGCGAATGATCGCTCAGATATTCTTCCTTAAGCTCATCATAGTGTTCAAGAGCATCGTTTATCACATCCTCGTGCATCTCGTAGATTTCTCTGGAGTAGTTGCTGTGCTCCCTTATTGATTTTATCACATCCTCCTTATCCAAGGTATCACAACCTTAAGCTTTGCGCCAAGATTGCCCATCCCATTTAAATATTTTTCTCATCTGGGCAAATTTTAATGCCTCTTCCAACTTTTCCTTCGGGACTTCCATACCATGGAGCTCTTTAAACAGCCCAATTATTTCATCTGAAGTGAGGGCTTCCTTTTCCTCAAACAGGTTGTTTACGAGGTTTATCATATCCTCAACAAAGTTCCACGGAAAGACTATCCACGCCCAATCAATTTCCTCTCCAAAGTAATCGGGTCTAAACTTTGAGGTTTTTATTGTCAAAAGAGTTGCAACTTTTATTTCAGCTGGACTTTTGCCCTCAACGTAATTCTTCGCCAGAGTCAGGCTTTCTCCTGTATCTGCTATATCATCAACTATCAAAACTTTCTTGCCCTCAAAATTGTACTGGGTGCCATATTTCAATCTTGCCCTTCCATCCGGCGTTGCTGTGACCCCCCAGTGCTCCACTTTGAGACTTACAAGGTCTTTGACGCCAAGATAGTCACAGTATAGCCTCGCTGCAACCCAGCCCCCTCTTGCAAGGCCTACAACAACGTCTGGCATCCATCCTTCCTCAATAACCTTGAGGGCTCCTTCCTTAGCCCACTTCTCTATGTCGTCCCAAGAAGCCAAGTATGCTGGAAACTTCTTCATGATTTCCCTTACTGACGTTAATAAACAAGAAATATTTAAGCTTTTCCCACAGAAAAACATAGAAAAAGAACCAAAACTATCCCCCGATCAACCTGAGTGCAACCTCTTTGTATACCTCTGGAAGAAGTTTAAGCGAATCTAAATCAACATATTCATTTGGCCCGTGAATGTTACCTCCTTTAGGCCCAAAGTCTATTGCCTTAACTCCATATGGTGTGAAAAACCTGGAGTCGGCCGCTCCGGGACCCTCTATGGGTTCAACCTTCTCCCCAAATTTTTCAAGTGTTTCAAGCATTGCCCTTACTATTTCATCCTCCGGATGGGTAAAGAGATATCCGGCTTTCTCATTACTCCTCACGGTAATTTCCGCATTGGGGATGTTGAAAGCAACCACCTCGTCTATAGTCTGCTCGATATCTTCAGGGGAATAGCTCATCGCCCTTATGTCAAGCCTCAAAACGTGTTTGCCCTCGTTGAATGAATAGAGGTTAGGAGTTATCGAGACTCCATAATCGCTGTATTTTTCGGCCTTTATCGGTGCCCTCACTAGGGGAACTATGGCCCTTAAAAGCCTTGTCAAGCCCATATCTACCTCAATTTCGTCTCCTTCTCCCGGTTCGAGGTATTTGAGGATTACCTCACTCGGCACAACGTTTCCCTTAATGAATTTTCCCTCAAGAGAAATTGCCAGAACATTTGAGCTTCTCAAAAAGTGCGACAGTGCTATCATCGGATGAGTATCAACTCCGGGAAGGAAATAAGCAGCGTGCCTCGTTTCAAGAATTGGAGTGCTTACCTTAAATTTTCTCTCCCTCAAGGTTCCCCTAAGCTTAACTTTTTCAGAAGGCACACTTATTGTGACTCCAAATCCCTTTCTTCTGCGTATTATAGGTTTCATTCCGATGCCATCTGCATTTATCATATATTCGGGGAGGTTATTTTTGCTCTTCAGCTTCTCCGCAATGTGCATTGCCAAAGCTCCGCCGATTTCTTCATCGCCGGTAAATGCGAATAGAACTTTTCCCTTAAGATTCATTTTTGAGAGCTCCCTTAGCGCAAGCATTATTGAGGCCACGTTCCCCTTATCGTCAGCACTTCCCCTTCCGTATGCTCTATTTCCCCTGATGGTCAGCTCAAATGGCTCAGTTTCCCACTCTTCTCTATTTACAGGGACAACGTCAAAGTGAGCCATGAAAAGGATTTTTGGATTTCCTTCTCCTATTTCTCCGTAGACTGCATAATAGCCGTCCTTCTCTATCAGCTCAGCTTCAATGCCCCATGAATAGAGAGTATCCAGTATAAACCTTGGGCATTCCTTTGAGGGTCTTATTCCCTTTGTTGGGTCGTTTGTTGTATTGAATTTTACCAGTTCCGAAAGAAGTTCAACAACGTCCATAGGCGACACCATTAAAATCTTCATCGAAATGATATTTAAGAATTTTCACTCGGACTATAGCCGGTGGTGAAAGTGAAGCCAAAGCCAATGCTCTTTGAAGACCTGCCAAACGAGGTCATAGCTGCAGAAGAAGGAGATGAAGGAGTGGAAGAAGAAACTACAGTAGAGCAGTTTTTCGCCGAGACTAAGGGCAACACGCTTTATTTCTCATACACAACGACAAACGCAAAGATAACCATCGGAATAACCCACGACAAAGCCAGCCTCGAAGAAATGGTGCAGGCAGCAAAGGAGCTCTTGGCAGAGTTTAAGAAGAAAAAGGAGTGAGTAAATAGTCCCGACCTTGTTGAGGCTTTCGAGGACGTCATAACATCCAAATACTCAATTACATTTTCTTTTGAAAGCCTTGCCATTCACGGCAGGAAGGATGCTAGTTTGCTCTCCCTTTTATCAGGAGGAGGCTTTGCTAAAGCTCTATCCTTTTCCAGATCGTTCCTTGAGGCGTGTCTTCAAGCTGAATCCCAAGCTCCCTGAGCTGGCTCCTTATTCTATCCGCAAGCTCAAAGTTTTTCTGTTTTCTAAGTGCACTCCTCACTTCAATTAGGAGCTTTATCAACTCTTCTTCTTTTGTCTTCTTGGCCTCTTTGAAGTAGTCCTCGAAGATGCCAAAGACCTCGCTTATCATCCTGAAAAACTCAAGGGCTTTTCTAAGCACGCTTTCCTTAGGCTTTTCAACCCTTGTAAGATATGCGTTTACAGCATTTGCAACCTCAAATATTGGCTTCATGGCCTCAGCTGTGTTGAAATCATCGTCCATAGCGTCATAAAACTTCCGCCTTGCATCCCTTATTGTCTCATAAAGCTCGAACTCTTCCCTACCCCATTTAAACGGTGTTTCTGCCTTTTCAAGGGCTATTCTTATGTTTTCGAGTGTGTTGTAAAGCCTCTCAAGATTGTTCTTTGCGTGCTGAATTCCCTCTTCCGTGTAATCTAGCGGAGAGCGGTAGTGCTTTTGAAGGACAAAGAACCTGATAACCTCAGCTGAGTATCTCTGAAGGAGTTCTCTGATGGTAACAAAGTTTCCAAGACTCTTGCTCATCTTTTCCCCTTTTACCATTACAAAACCCGTGTGAAGCCAGTAGCGCACCCATTCTTTGCCGGTGCATGCCTCTGTCTGGGCTATCTCGTTTTCATGGTGGGGGAAGATAAGATCATTTCCGCCTCCGTGAATATCAAAGCTCTCACCAAGGTACTTGGTGCTCATGGTGGAACATTCTATGTGCCAGCCAGGCCTTCCTTCACCCCAAGGAGAAGACCACTTAGGTTCGCCGGGCTTGGCTTTCTTCCACAGGGCAAAGTCTTCTGGATTTTTCTTTCCTTCTCCGGGCTCAACTCTGGCACCCTTTCTAAGCTCCTCAAGATTTATCTTGCTCAGCTTTCCATAGTCCTGGTATTTTCTGACTTCAAAATAAACGCCGTCGCTTCCTTCGTAGGCATAACCCTTTTCTTCAAGCTTCTTTACAAATTCAATTATATCTTGAATGTGTTCCGTTACCCTAGGATAAATATCCGCTGGCTTCACTTTGAGGGCTTTCATGTCTTCAAGGAAATACTTCAAGAATTTCTCGGCCAGCTCCTTTGGGTCTTCTCCGGTTTCGTTCGCTCTTCTAATGATCTTGTCGTCTATATCGGTGAAGTTCATCACCATCAAAACCGTATAACCCTTATGTTCCAGGTATCTCCTGATAACGTCAAACGCTATATAAGTTCTTGCATGGCCCAGATGAGTGTAATCATAAACCG
>JAGGWM010000193.1 GCA_021157445.1 Thermococcus sp.
ACTCTGGGGTAACCACTTCCAACCCATGCTAAGATGCCTTCTTCTCCAGTGTCAAGGGCTTTAATCTTAAATCCGACCCTCCTGCCTTTTTCTCTTACCTCTTGTGTTATAAAACCACCGATTCTTAAGTTGTGGCTTTTTAGTTCCTCGGCGACTTTTAGAACAAGTGTTGTTTTACCAACTCTTGGTAAACCTGTGATAAAAATTTTCATGAGGCTCACCTAAATTAAAAAGAAAACAAAAATTTAATAATCTGTCGGAACTGCACAAAGCAAACTTTAAATCGTTTAATCGAAAAGAAATAAAGGTGATGAGCATGGAAATAAAATACAAACCTGAAGAACTTACAAAACTCCCAAGGAGTGTCGAGTTCAGAGAAAGGAAGGTTTACATTATCGATCAGCTCCTGCTTCCGGGAGAGTTTAAAGTGATAGCGTTAAACACCATTGAGGAAGTTGCTAGAGCCATAAAAACCCTTCAAGTTCGTGGGGCTCCAGCAATAGGAGCAACTGCTGCATATGGATTGGCTTTACTTGCAGAGAAAAGCAAAGCAAAAAACAAGGAAGAATTCTTTGATGAGTTCTATAAAGCGTATGAAATTCTTAAAAACACCCGTCCAACGGCGGTAAATCTATTCTGGGCGCTCAATAGAATTAAAAATCTTGTGGAGGAGCACAGGGAGGAAAGCCTTGGTGAAATAAAAAGATTGATCGTTGAAGAGGCCCATAAAATAGCGGATGAAGACGTTGAGGCAAACCTCAGGATGGGTCACTATGCAGCAGAAATTCTCCCGGAGGGGAACGTTTTAACTCACTGCAATGCTGGAAGCTTGGCTACGGTTCACCTGGGCACAGTAGGGGCGGCATTGAGAGTAATGCACAAAGAGGGTAAGCTCAAGCTTTTATGGGTTGATGAGACCAGACCGGTTCTTCAAGGGGCTAGGCTTTCTGCTTGGGAATACCACTATGATGGAATCCCCTTAAAGCTGATAAGCGATAACATGGCAGGCTTTGTGATGCAGCAGGGAAAAGTGGATGCAATAATAGTAGGTGCTGACAGGATAGTTGCCAACGGAGATTTTGCAAACAAGATAGGCACTTATTCATTAGCTGTGCTTGCAAAAGAGCATAAGATACCTTTCTTCACCATAGCCCCTCTTTCAACAATTGATATGAACCTCAAGAGCGGCAAAGAAATTCCAATTGAGGAAAGACCCAAAGAAGAAGTCTTAACATGTGGCGGATGCAGAATAGCACCCGATGTGGACGTCTACAATCCCGCCTTCGATGTAACACCCCATAAATACCTGACGGCAATAATTACAGACAGAGGAGTCGTTTATCCTCCTTTTGAGAAGAACTTGAAGAAGCTCTTTGAATGAGCTTAGGGTTTAAATATTCTCAATCAATTTATTTTTTGGTGGTAGAAATGAGGTTTTTCAGTTTAAAAACAAGAATAGCAAGTGGAGAAGGGAGCCTTAAGTATGTCCAGAGCATTGCTAGAAATTATGAGAAGGTCTTGGTGCTATCAAGTAAATCAATGCGTATTCATGGATTTTTAAACGAGGTTATGGACTATGCAGAGGAAGCCGGGGCGGAAGTTGATGCCATAACGGGCTTACCAGCAGAACCAAGTTATGAGGACGTTGAAGAACTGATGCCGAGGGTTAGAGAATTTTCTCCAGATTTGCTCATAGCCCTTGGGGGAGGAAGCGTAATAGACATCACAAAGGCAATAAAAGTGTTTTATGATGCTCCAGAGCTGAGCTTTGAGGAAATTGCATTTCTTGACAGATTTACAAAGCCTCCCAAAGTAATTCCCAAGCTTAAGACTCCCTTAGTGGCAATACCTTCAACAAGCGGTGCTGGAAGCGAGGTTTCTGCGGCAAGCGTTCTTAAGAAAGATGGCGTAAAATACAACCTTGTGTCATATGAAATTGCCCCCGAATATGCTATTTTGGATCCAAGGCTGCCTAGAACAATGCCAAGGGACGTTGCAAGGAACAGCGGGCTTGATGTTTTAGTTCATGGGATTGAGGCTTATACAACAAACGCATCCACTCCGTTTAGTGATGCAATGGCAATAAAAGCTGTGAAAACAGTCTTTAAGTGGCTTCCTTTATCGGTTAATGGGGACGAAACTGCAAGAGAGCAAATTCATTACGCGGCAACAATGGCGGGAATAGCCTTCTTGAATGCCCGTCTCGGAATCTGCCACAGCTTGAGCCACAAAGCGGCTTGGATTGCTCCTCATGGGCTGCTCAATGCCATTTTCCTTCCATATGTGGTTGAGTTCAACATGAAAAGCGACTATGCAAGAAGGAAATACGGGGAGATAGCAAGGGAAATAGGGTTCAACACCCCTGAGGAGCTTGTTGAAGTTATCAAGGAGTTTAACGAAATGCTTAGCATAGCGAAGCTCAGTGAGCTCGTTGATGAGGAAGTCTTCATGGCAAGGCTCGATGAGATGGCAAAGAAAGCCTATGCAGATCCTCTGGTTAACTTTAACCCCGTAGAGCCCAGTGTTGAGGAGATAAAGGAGCTCTATAAGAAAGCCTACTATGCCGAGTGATTTTTAAACCTTCTTTCGCTCTTTTTATCATGCATCCCCTTTTAGAGAGAGCTATAGAGGAAAAGTTTGGAGAGCTTAATGAGCTCCAGGTTAGGGCTTTTGAAGAGGTTAGCGCCGGAAAGAGCGTTTTAATCGTAGCTCCCACTGGAAGCGGAAAAACTGAAGCCGCTGTGCTTCCTGTTTTTAACGCAATTTTGGAAGAAAAGTTAGATCCAATCTCCGCCATCTATATTGCTCCTTTAAAGGCCCTTAACAGAGACTTGTTGGACAGGTTGCTATGGTGGGGAGAAAGGCTTGGAGTTAATGTGGAGGTCAGACATGGGGACACTTCATCTTACAGAAAAGCCCAACAAGTAAAAAAACCTCCCCACATGCTTATCATAACCCCTGAGACTCTTGGGGTAATTCTCACGATGAGATCTTTTCGAAAAGCCCTCAAAAACGTCAGGTTCGTGGTAGTGGATGAGATAGTGGAACTTGTTGACAACAAGAGGGGGGCACAGCTTAGCCTTGCCCTTGA
>JAGGWM010000053.1 GCA_021157445.1 Thermococcus sp.
ACTTCTTTCTTTCCATCCACTGGCATGGACAAGTGTTTGCGAAAAACAGATGAAAGCCCTTGAAGAAAACTATGAGAAATTCGAAAATTTGAACGTTGTTCCGGTCGGTATAAGCGTTGATGCAATTCCAAGCAAAAAAGCTTGGGCAGAGCACATGGGACTTAAGAAACTCAGAATCTTAAGCGACTTTTGGCCGCATGGGGTAGTTGCAAGGTTATACGGCATTTTTAGAGAAAAAGAGGGCTTTTCGGAGAGGACAAACGTATTGGTTGATGAAGATGGAAAGATAATCTTCTTCAAAGCCTATCCAATAAGGGAGCTCCCGAATCTTGAGGAGATATTTGAGTTTTTGCAGAGGTGAAAACCTTTTATATCTTTGATTTCTAAATTTTAAACCAGTACAGGTGATGTTAAATGCCAAAGGTTTGGATTGAAAAACTTCTTGACGAGCCTGAGTTATATCTTTTGAGAATTGACGACGACCAAGTGAAGTACTTCGAGGCCACTTGGGACATACCAGAAGGGATAACATACAACGCCTATCTCATGAAGACGGACAACGCCGTTGTTCTTTTTGATGCATGGAAGAAAGGCTACGCCGATAAGTTCCTTGAGGCTTTATCCAGCATAATTGACCCAAAAGATATAACCCACATAATTGTCCACCACACGGAGCCAGATCACAGCGGAGCTCTGCCAAAGGTTCTCGAAGCGAATGGATATAAGGCCAAAATTATTGGCACTGCTTTTGCAAAGAGGCTTTTGGAGTCTTTTTACGGCATCAAAGAGAACGTTCATGCGGTAAAAGATGGAGAGGAGCTGAAGATAGGGAACAGGACGCTGAAGTTTATTGCACTTCCGTGGCTTCACTGGCCGGATACGATGATAACCTATTTGGTCGAGGATAAGATAATCTTTTCATGCGATGCTTGGGGAGGATACTCGATTCCAGAAAGGATAGATGATAGTGATGAAGATGTCGTTGAAAGATATTTGCCCTACGCCACGAAGTACATAGTTACTGTTATCGGCCACTATCGCAAATACATCATGGAGAACGCTGAAAAGATAAAAAAGCTCGGCATAGTTGATGATGTTAAGATGATTCTTCCCGGACATGGCTTGATATGGCGCAAAAATCCCCAGAGGATTTTTGAATACTACGCAAACGTTGGATTGGGGACTCCAAAGAAAGGCAAAATATTAGTAATCTATGACTCGATGTACGGGTTTGTGGAAAAAAGCGTTAGGATAGCAATTGATGAGTTACAAAAGCTGGGCTTTAAGCCGGTAGTTTATAAATTTACTGACAAAGAAGCTCCGGCGGTAAGTGAAATTGTCGGAGAGGTTCCAGATAGTGAAGCTCTTGTTATAGGGGCTTCAACGTATGAGGCAAACATTCATCCCCGCATAAGGTACACCCTTTACGAGATACTCGACAAGGCCAACTATGAGAAGCCAGTGCTTATCTTGGGAACATTCGGATGGGCAGGAGTGGCTGGAAGAGAAATAGGGGCTCTCATCAAGAAGTCGAAGTTTGACCATGTGGATACAATTGAGGTAAAGGGCAGAACCACAGCTGAAGATGAAGTGAAAATTAGGGACGGAGTTAGGGAACTGGTGAAAAGACTCAGAAAGTGATCCTCTCATAAATTTATTTTTGACTTAAGGTGCTTCCATATGATCGAAAACGCTGTTAAAAAATTGCTAGATGGGATTAGAGTTGGAGAGTTTGAGATACATGCTGAAGAATACCTCGAGGATCTTATGAGAGGAAAGCCAGACTATACAGATGTTCCGGCGCATGTGATCTTTAACCAGGTAGAGATTTACTATAAGCCGAGGGTTCTGTAAAGGAGAGGCTTATGAGAATTGTCATAATTGGGAACGGACCTGGGGGAGTGGAATTAGCCAATCAGCTTTCTGGAGAACATGAGGTAACGATAGTTGAGCGTGAAAATGTTCTGCATTACAGCAAACCCATGTTGAGTCATTACATAGCGGGGTTTGTTGATAGGGAAAAGCTCTTTCCATACTCCTTTGACTGGTACGAAAAAAAGGAAATAACCCTTAATCTGGGAGTAAAAGCCGAGGTAATAGATAGGGTCAGAAAAAGGTTGATAACAAGTGATAGCGAGATCCCTTACGATATCCTAGTTATAGCTACCGGCGCTAGGCCAAGGGGGCCCACCTTTGAAGGCAAAGAGTTTGTGCAAACTCTCAAGATGCTCCAAGACGCTGAAAGAATTAAGGAGCAAATAGAAAAATACGAAGATGCCTTGATATTGGGAGGAGGATTTATAGGGCTTGAGCTTGCGGGAAATCTTGCGAAAGCAGGCTACAAAGTCAAGCTAGTTCACAGAGGGGGGAATCTTCTTGGGCTTGGTGAAGAGTTAACAAAGATCATAATGAAAAAGCTCGAAGACGATGGGGTGGAATTTTATCTCAACGCAAATGCTCTTAAAGCAGATGAAAACGGTGTTTTTACAGATAGAGGGTATGTAGAAGGCAAGGTCAAGGTATGTGCCTTTGGAGTTATCCCCAACAGAGAAATAGCAATTAAAAGTGGCATTCACGCTGGAAGGGGCATACTGATCGATGACCATTTTAGAACTTCGGCTAAGGATGTGTATGCCATTGGAGACTGTGCCGAATACAATGGGATGCTTAGTGGCACTGCAAAAGCTGCCATGGAACATGCTAGGGTTCTTGTTAACATTTTAAGGGGTAATGAGGATAGTTATGACTTTGAATTCCGCTCTACGGTTTTTAAATTTGGCAACTTTTCGATTGCGTTAATAGGGAAAACAAAGGGAGATGGGAACTGGTTAGATAATAAAACAAAGGTATTTCTTAGGGAAGGAAAAGTTGTTGGGGCAGTTGTCATGGAAGACGTAAGAAAGACAATGATGCTGGAGAGAAAGGTAAAAGCCGGAGTTAGCATAGATGAACTGTAGTGTTCTCATTCCGCTTTATAAATATCGGAGAGAAAGCCTTTTATATTCCCATATCGAAATTAATAATGCTATTTCGGGGTGATAAATATGGTAGTCGAAAGAAAAATGACGAAGAAGTTTCTTGAAGATGCATATGCAGGAGAAAGCCAAGCACATATGAGATACATGAT
>JAGGWM010000070.1 GCA_021157445.1 Thermococcus sp.
AAGAACTTTAAATATGCGAGGGTATGGGGGAAGAGTGCAAAGTTTCCGGGACAGAGAGTTGGGCCCGATCACATGCTTGAAGATGGAGATATAGTTGAAATCCACGCTCGCTAATTAGCCCCCTATTTTGACCTTTAATCCTATGCTCTCAAACTCCTCTTTAATCCACTTCAAAGTCTCTTCTGAGGGCGCGTGGTGTACTTCCATTTTGTACTCCTTACCCAAACGGTGGAACTTCTCACTAACGTCGTGGAAGGGCAAGAGGTCTATTTCTTGGAGCCCTCTTAGATTGGACAAAAACTTAACCCATCCCTTGACGTTCCACTCTGTGTCAGTAATCCCAGGGATCACAGGGAAACGTAAGATTATGCTCTTAGCCCTCCCATTTTCAACAAGAAACCTCAGGTTTTCTTTGATGGGCTTATTGGAAACTCCCGTATATTTCTCGTGTTCCCTCTCATCCGCCAATTTTAAATCGTACAGGAAAAGATTCACATAAGGCATAACTGACTTTAAGACTTCTCTAGGTGCATAGCCCGAAGTATCCAATGCTGTGTGGATATACCGCTCCTTACAAGCCTTTAACACTTCTTTCAAAAATTTGGGCTGGAATAGAGGCTCTCCTCCTGAAAAAGTGACCCCTCCATTGGAGTTGTCATAAAGCATTACGTCCCTTTCGATTTCTCTAACAAGTTCCTCCACTGTAATCCTCTTACCGGTAAGTTTTAGAGCACTTGGTGGACATAATGACGTACAAATACCACAGCTGTTGCATCTCTTCCTGTCTATATGCTGAACTTCATTTTCATCAAAAGATATAGCGCTTAGTGGGCACACTTTAACGCAGGTATGGCAGTGTATGCACTTGTATTCAAAGTACATTAGCTCTGGCTTTGGGGAAATTCCCTCGGGATTATGACACCACCAGCACCTTAACGGGCAGCCCTTCATGAATACCGTTGTCCTTATCCCAGGACCATCGTGAATTGCATATCTTTTTATGTCAAAGATGATTCCAGTTGTCAAAATCAAACCCCCTAACGAAGGAAGAACCCATATTTAAGAGGATCTTCGGGATCTATCATGAAGGTGTTCTTGGCGATAATATGAGCAGTACCTCCCACCTCTGGAATTATGGCCTTATAGGGCCCGTATTGGGTCTCTTCAACAATTTTTCCCGTGAATTTTGACCCGATTATGCTCTCAATTATTATTTCCTCCCCGATATCGATCTCCCCCTTTTCATAGAGAATTGCCAAGCGGGCACTTACTCCCGTTCCTGTTGGGCTTCTGTCCACCTCGCCTTCGGCAAATATGCACACGTGTCTGCTGTGAGAGTCTTTCTCATAAGGCGATCCCACAAATATAGTGCCATATAAAAAGCCCAAATCTTTTTCAAAGGGATGTTCTATTTCCTTTTCGGCCATAATTGCCCTTTTGATTTTCATTCCGATGTCTATTAGCTCTCTGTAGTATTCCGGTGTACACTTTAAACCGAAGTCTTCAGCGTTTATAAATGCGTAGAACGCACCCCCGTAAGCGAGGTCATACGTTATCCTTCCCAATTCGGGCACGTCGATCTCTTCATCCCTGTAGAGGACAAAGGAGGGAACATTGTGGAAATAGACTTTTTTCGCTTTCCCATCTTTTACTTGCACGTAAATTTTGATTAAACCTGCTGGACTGTCCATTTTTATCTCAGTTATTGGTTCTCTGGCTTCAACAAGCCCACACTCTACTGCAACCTTTCCAAGGGCTATTGTGGCGTGACCGCACATGGTGCTGTAGCCTTCGTTATGGAGGAATATCACTCCAAAATCGGCATCTTTACTTACTGGCTCGGTTATTATGGCTCCATACATATCGGCGTGACCCCTCGGTTCCCATATCAGCGCTTTTCTAAGATAGTCAAGATTTTCCATAAGGTAGCGCCTTTTTTCTAAGATAGTATCTCCTGGAATCTCTGGAAAACCTCCTATTATTATTCTAAGGGGTTCCCCGCCCGTATGGGTGTCAAGGGTCTTTATAATTAACCAATCACTTGGAGGTTCCCATTTTTCCAATTTTTTGAGTTTTTTGAACATCCTGCTCACCAAAAATGTTCTTAAAAGAGAATTAAAGAAAATTCAGACTTTCCCATGTTCCGTCCTTGCTATTATCTCTTCCTGCAGTCCCTTCGGGAGATTCACGAAATAGTCGCTGTATCCAGCTACTCTTACCATAAGATCCTGAAAGTCTTGGGGTCTCCTCTGAGCCTCCCTCAAGAGCTCCGCACTTATGACATTAAACTGCACGTGATGGCCTCCAAGCCTGAAGAACGTCCTTATGAGCTGGGCCAGCTTTTTGAGGTTCTCCTCATTGTCGAACAGATCTGGGGTTAGCTTTTGATTCAGCAAAGCCCCACCTGTTTTGTCCCAATCACACTTTGCCACGCTTCTAAAAACTGCCGCAATGCCTTTTCTATCCATTCCTTGAACTGGTGAAATTCCTTCTGAAACTGGAAAGCCAGCTTCCCTTCCGTCGGGAGTTGCTCCGGTGACCTTTCCAAAGTACACGTGAACCGTTGTTGGTAGGAAGTACGCCCTTCTCGAAGCTTTCCTTACGGGGGATGGTGGATAGCTCTCGATTAGCTCAACAACAGTATCAACGATCCTCTTGGCGATATCGTCTACGTAATCATCGTCGTTTCCGAACTTGGGAGTCTTATCAGGATTGCGCAGAATTTCTCTCATGAGTTCATAGCCTTTCCAGTTGTTCTTCAGAGCTTCAAGCAGTTCCTCCATGGTAAAGGTTTTCTTGTCAAAAACGTGGTACTTTATTGCGGCTAAGCTGTCCGCAACCGTCCCAAGACCAACAACTTGGATGTACTGGGTGTTGTACCTTGCTCCTCCACAGTTATAGTCCTTGGCATTCTTTACGCAGTCCTCTATCCACAATGAGAGGAAGGGAACGGGAAGGTATTTGGCATAGAGTGTTTCAATTATGTCGTTTCCTTTCATTTTGATGCCCAAGAAGTGTTTAACCTGCCTTATGAATGCATTCCACAGTTCTTCAAAGCTCTTAAAGTTTCTTGGGTCGCCGGTTTCTAGACCGATTTTCTTGCCCGTTCTCGGATCGACACCATTGTTCAGTGTTATCTCCAGAATCTTTGGTAAATTGAAATAGCCGGTTAGTATGTACGCTTCTTTTCCAAAAGCTCCACTCTCTACACACCCACTAACTCCCGAAGTCCTTGCGTCTTCAAGGGTCTTTCCCTGTCTGAGCATCTTCACTATAACCCCATCGAAGTTGAAGAACGGTGGCTCTCCAAATCCTGGTGCAACTACTTTTAGGGCTTCTATTAAGAATCTATCGGGGTTTTTGTTGCTTATCAACACTGCCGTGTTGGGTTGGAGGGTTCTCATTTCACTTAAAACTTCTAGGAGGAGATAAGAAAGTTCATTAACTCCATCTGAGCCATCTTCCTTTAACCCACCAATGTTGAGCTTTGAGAAGTCGTTGTAGGTGAAGCTCTCCTCCGCCGTTACTCCAACCTTTGGAACTGCTGGCTGGTTGTTAAACTTGAGCCAGAAGCACTGCAAAAGCTCTTTAGCTTTTTCTCTTGTAAGCCTGCCTTCTTCAATGTCTTTCTTGTAGAAGGGATAAAGGTGCTGGTCTATCCTTCCAGGGTTAAAGGAATCCCATGGGTTTGTCTCATACGTCACTCCAACATGGATGAACCAGTAGTGCTGTAAAGCTTCCCAGAATGTTCTTGGA
>JAGGWM010000202.1 GCA_021157445.1 Thermococcus sp.
AGCTTCATGAACTACGCTTTCCTAGGCAGCGTAGATTATTCTCTGGCGTTGCTTTTGATCCTTGGAACGATTCCCGGCGTCTATTTAGGAACCCACGTCAACACGAAAGCCAATAAAGATATGCTGAAAAAGATTATCAACATGGCGATTCTGGTCATCGGGGCCTTGATACTGGCTGAGAAGGTATTTTAAGATTTTTCTAAAAATTGAACTTTAAATTGAACTTTGTGCTCATTCCTCTTCGAAAGAAAGGCACGTCAAAAATCAAAAAGGAGAATAGAGAACCCCCTAGAAATTATCGTCAATAACCGGCCCATGGTTTTTGTACTGACCTCCTCCCCGTCGTGAACGGCGAGGGTTCCAACGAGTTAACCCCTCGCCAGTGACGGAGAGGTTTGCGGGCCCATAACCTACCCCCGTTGCCGGTTTCGGCTCAGCCCGCAGGCCCGGTCTTGGGCCCATTACCCCTACCGCGCAGAGCGGTTCGGGGTTATGGTTTAAAGGCCACCCTCCAAAGTTTTCAACTACCGAGAGGCAGTTTTGAAAAGACGCCTTACGGCGTCATCCCTCCCAACGGGGAGGGACACGGATGAAACCCCTCATCTCATCGGGTTGTTCTTTGGTGGCCTCTTTGAGGCCCTATTACGTTACAAGAGTTTAAAAGGTTTTTGACTGTCCAAAGGCTGTTGGATGATTTACCGCATCCCCGCCCTGAAGGGCGAGGCTTTCGAGAGGTAAAGATCTTTAATTATCATACGATGTCTTTTTTAAACAGAAAAATTACTCTATCTTCAAAATAACTAGGAATTTTAAAGGTGAGTGAGTTAATAGTGGCTATTTCATAAGCATGAAAGAAAAATATTTTTAGACATTTGCCCATTTTTATCTATGCATTCAATCTTTAAAGAACTTAAAAGCGAAATCGTCTCCATCCAGGAGTTCCCACAAAAAGAGGGTATTTATGGTGAGTTTAGATTTAAAAATCCTCAAGTTAACGAGTTAATTATAAATTTGGGCTTTAAACTTTATCAGCATCAAGTTGAAGCACTAAATGCTCTATACTCTGGAGAGAACATAGTTGTGACAACTCCGACTGCCTCTGGCAAAAGCGAAATTTTTAGGCTGGCGATATTTGACAACTACCTATCAAACCCCCAAGACACATATCTTCTCGTCTATCCAACAAGGGCGTTGATAAACAACCAATATGAGAAGTTCAGTGTTGAAAACTTCCGTTTCTTTCAAATAACGGGCAAAATGATTAATGCAAGGATTCTAACAGGTGATGTGGAGTGGAGCGAGAGGAGGAAGCTCATTGGGGAAAAGCCGAGAGTTGTTTTCACAACTCCGGATATGCTTCACTACAATGTTTTAAGGAGCAAAAAAGACTATGAGTGGCTTTTGAGAAACGTGAGGTATCTCGTGGTTGATGAGCTTCACATTTACAGAGGCGTTTTTGGGACTAATGCTGTTTACCTTTTTAGAAGGCTTCTCAAGGCGCTGGAAAGGTATGGAAGGAGACCCCAAATAATAGCCCTTTCGGCAACGTTGAGGAATCCAAAGGAGTTTGCAGAAACCTTTTTTGGAAAGCCATTCAAACCCATTACGAAGCCTGCAAATCCTTTTCCAAAAAGATATCTCGTAATGCTGGAGCCAAGAAGACTAAATGAGATGCAACTTTTAAGAGCTATTGTCGAAAAGCTGGCCGAAAAGGGTATTAAAACCCTCGTTTTCTTCGACTCCCGCAAGGGAACTGAGAAGCTTATGCGATTCCTTTTAACATCTTCTGCAGTCTACAAGACCACCACCTACAAAGGCACCCTTCCCAAAAACATTCGATGGGAAATCGAGAAGGATTTTAATGAAGGAAAACTACTTGTATTGTTAACTACAAACGCTCTGGAACTTGGTATCGACATAGGCGACCTAGATGCCGTAATAAACTACGGAATACCCCCGGATGGGTTGTTTTCTCTTATCCAGCGCTTTGGAAGGGCGGGGAGAAAAAGGGAGAGGGAAGCTATAAATGCCATCGTTTTAAGGAAGAATGGTCTTGATTACTACTATAAAGAGCACGTGGACGAGCTGGTGGAAAAACTTGAAAAGGGGATAATTGAATACATGCCCATAAACCTCAAAAACAGGCTTGTTGTGAAAAAACATCTCCACTATCTTTTGAGTGAGCTTAAGATCCTTGATTGGGAGGAGCTGAATGATTTTGAGAAAGAGCTTATCCTAGAGCTGGTGGAGGAGAAAAAAGCAAAGCTTTACGACAATCCAATTACTGGCAAAAGAGAAGTTCGGGTCTTGAGGCCAGCCTTCAATTATTCCTCTATAAGAACGGCAAGTGATGAGACTTATTTTCTTGTCCTTGAAGAGCCATGGATAAGGTACAAACTTTTGGAAAAGTCCAATTTAAGGGATTTAATTCGATTTATAAACTGGCTCAAGCTTAAAGGGTACATAATAGAGGAAGTGGACAAGCCTGAATACTACAGGTCGCTCTTACCGGGAATGGCGTATTTCTCGAGGGGAGGGTTGTATATTGCAAGGGATAAGCTGAGCCTCGGAAAGTTCCACTTTATCTTTGTTTCTCCGCTCAACAAGTTCTGGGAGGTAGATACATTTCCTTCAAAGAGAGAGGAAGTAGAGATCCTCGATATTTACAAGGAGAAGGAGCACATGGGTGTTGAAATTTACATCGGTCGGCTGAGGGTTAGACATCACTACTGGGGATTTGCTGTCAAGGGAAAGGACGTTCCTTTGTATCTTCAGGAGCTTTTGAAGCTTAAGGAGGAAGGGATTTTAAAGGCAGAACTTTACTCCCCAATGCTGGAGTTTGAAGAGAATGCCGAAGTTAATGAGGAGTGGAGCATCCTCAACTGGGAGAAATTTGCAAAAGTTGAATTTGATGAGCCTTTAACATGGGAATTTGAAACAGACGGAATCTGGCTTATATTTCCAGAAAGAATTAGAGAGATTGCAAACGAGGAGTTTAGGGAGTTCTTCAAGGTTGCAGTGAAAAAAGGCCATGAAGAGATTGCCTTTAATCTCTACGAGCGCTTAGATAGAAAATCACTTTTTCCCGAACTTTTAGGCGCAACAACTCATTATTTAAAGAACTACATCAAGGAGAGCCTAAAGACGTTAAAGATTGAAGATGAAAGGCTTGCCTTTGCCATAAAGAAAATGATAGACAGCAAAGACGGAATTGGGAGCGGGCTCCATGCAATTGAGCATAATATGATTAAAATAGCCCCTATCTCCACGTACGTGGACAGCAGAGAACTCGGTGGATATAGTTATGAGAGCTTTCCAAACCCTCCTTTTGTGGGCAAGCCCATAGTGTTCATTTACGACGGAAATGAAGGAGGCTTCGGACTGGCAGAAATTCTCTATGAAAACTCCGAAAAGCTTATGGAGAAAAGCTTGCAGCACCTGAAAAGTTGTGGATGCAAAGATGGATGTCCTTTATGTGTTTATTCACCAAAGTGCGGTACCTTCAATGAGTTTCTTGACAAGTGGCAGGCCATAAAGGTGTGGGAAATGGTTTTTATTGGAGATAATACTGAATGAGTTCTCTAAGCTCTGGATTTCGCTCTATCTTTTTTCTTAAAAAGCGCTTTAACTGGGAATTTTCTGCCAGAAGGCCGCTAAGCTCGATGGCAAGGATTTTGTTGTCTTCACTAACCCCATATGCTTTAAACCTTAACGGTGCCCACTCCTTTTCCAGCTTCCCCACTTTCTTCTCAAGCTTCCTAACCGCGTTCTCAAGGGTCTCTATATTAGTTTCTGGCTCTTTGAAGCTTCCGGATATTATTATCTCAAGAACTTTTTTCTCACTAACATTATAGCGCTCGCTGAGCTTTTTTACCTTCTCTGCAAGTTCATTTGGAAGATCAACTTCAATTTTCCCAAAGCCCTTTTTAGGTCTTATTAT
>JAGGWM010000157.1 GCA_021157445.1 Thermococcus sp.
GCATAATGACTGTAAGTTATGTTCCACCAGACTACATGGTAAGATTTGAGAGTGAAGCATTAGTTGATGAAATAATTGAGAACGTAATTGGAAAAGAAAAATATGAAAGTTGGGTATTTTAAGTGAATGCGATGGTAGAAGTTGAAGTTATTGACGTTTACCCGAAGAGAAACAAAAGAGGAATTCATTTATCAGTTTAGTTAGGAGAGAAAGAGTTAGCGGAACTCAAATTAGGAGAGTATAGTCCTAGTTTCCAGATTTATATTCGAGAGAATTGGGATTATATGGTAAAGATGAGGGAAGGGATTAGGAATTCAAAGTTATGGAAAACCCACTAATTATTTCACCATACATCCCGGGACAGACTGTTTTTTGGAGAGTCCCGTTTTTAGATATTGAAATTCAGCTTGTTGGCCTAATGATAGATCAAGAGTTAGCAGGGATGTTATGAAGAGAATATTCAATGACTAACTTTAACATTGACTTATTTTCCGAGAACAGTTCTGAGAAAATTTTCTGGTGCGGGGGCGGGGATTTGAACCCCGGAACCCCTACGGGACGGGACCCTGAATCCCGCGCCTTTGGCCAGGCTCGGCAACCCCCGCGCGTTAGTAATGAATTCTGCAGGACTTTTAAATCTTTCTAATTGATATGTTTTACTTCCAGTTTAGTCCTCAAGCCATATCTCTATTCTCTGAACTCCTTTTCCTATGCTTGAGCGTTTGAGCTTTTTTATGTGGCCGATTTCCTTAATATCCTTTACGTGTGTTCCTCCACACGGGAGGATCTCAAAGTCTCTTATTTGGGTTAACCTCTTCTCCCCTTCCCACCAGATTTTGACCTCTCCTCCTTCATCAACATACCCATTAAACAGCTCAATTATTTTCTCTTTGTACTGGTTAAGGTTTTCGGAGTATCTTACATCGTATCTACCTTTTTCTGGGCTCATTCCACTTCCATGTGGCTGCCAGTTTCCTTTTCCCAAGATTTCATTAAGCACGTGATCTAAGAGGTGCAGTGCGGTGTGTATTCTCATAAGTCTGTGCCTTCTTTCCCAGTCAAGTTTTAATTCCACCTCGTCTCCAATGCTGAAGTGGCTTACATCTTCAACAACATGCCAGATATCCCCGCCTTCATCCTTGTAAACATCCAGAACGCTGACCCCATTTATGGTGCCCGTATCGTGAGGCTGTCCCCCTCCGGTTGGATAAAATATAGTCTGGTCTAAAAGCAGGGCATTCTCCTTTATCTGGACTACTTTTGCCTTGGCTTCCTTCAAATATGCATCCTCATAATAGAGCCTTCTTGTCATGTGCACCACCTACAAAAGAATATTGAAAGAGAAAATTAAAAACCTAATGCTACCTCTTTTTTAACATGAAGAGGGCGATGCCTATTAAAATTGCCGCTCCCGCTATTCCTGCTATCTGAGGAGTGGTTAAGTTTATTTTGCTTTCCTCTGAGGGCAGTCTATACCTAATATAAGCTCTCGTAACGTTTCCTAGAAGGGACTGTATATCCTCAAAGGGGGCACCGTATCTGACAAATACATTCGCTGTTATCAAAATCTTGCTTCCTTCTACATTTGTGGAGAGCGTGTATTTGTTTCCTTTGACTTCTTTGCTTATGTTGCTTGGAACTTCGACAATTTCTGCATCTTGTGGAATGATGAACTCAATTCTTAGGGTCTGGTTTATTTCGTTTTGAGCTCTGTACCCCAGCTGCGATGGATTCAAGAGCGTCGGGTCAAATGAATATTCGTAAGTTCCATTTACTAACCTGGTGAAGTTCTTCAGGACGTAGTTAGCCTCTATTGTTAATGGTCCTTCCTTATCCAATCCTAATATGCTTGCATTTGCATCTTCCACCGTTATCCCCTGAGCTGCCATTCCTCGAAGGTAGTTTTGAAGTATCATGTTGGTCACATTTTCAGCTCCTATGAGGTTTATTTGGAGTTTCATGAGTTCTATCTGCTCCTTTGGTTCGATATAGGTTTCTCTTACAAGGAGATCAGTAGTTCCGTCTTTTGAAATCTCTGCTCTTATATATTGCTCGGTTTTTACAGGCTGGTATGTTTCTTCCCCTTTGTATGGAGAGGTATAACGGATGTAAAACGCATTGTAGTCACCGAAGAGTGCCTTGAATCCCTCTGGAGATAGATTTTCTTCCAAATAAATATCGGAGCTTATGATAATCCTGTTCCCTTCAACTTTTGACCGTACGTAGAATTTGCTCTGGCCGAATTCTCGTGTGTATGCCTGGGGGTATTCAACCAGCTCTGCACCCTCAGGGAGCTCTATAATAAACATGTTGTGAAGTTCTATTTTTTGGGGCAATCCAGTATCTGGGATTGGCATTGTTCCATAACCTCTAGTTGGATCTACCACTATCTCCCAGTAGTCATCGTAAGAGTAGTATTTGGCAAACTTTTCTGCATATGCCGTGAAGACTACTGTAAAGTTGTCCTCTTTAATGCTAACCAGCTTGAACGTTTGATTTTTGGTGTTTATCCCCGCGTTTGCTAAACTGGCAATGTAGTTATTCAGTTGCTCTTTTTCGAACTTTGCTATTGCCTCTTCTTCACTCATGTTTGTTTGATTTAATATACTGGCAATTTCTTCTTGTATTCTCTCCTTCGGCCCTAGTATGGAGGTCATTACCGTTATTTGAGCATCTCCATTTTGGAGTACCTTAACTTTGAGCGTAAATTCTTCTTTATAGTATTCCACTGCTTCTGCTTGAACAAAAGAAAGACCCAAAAGGAGAATCATTAAAAAACTTCCTAACTTTTTCATTTTTATCCCCCAATGTTCTTCTTCTAAAAACCAAATGGTGGTAGGGTATTTAACTCTATCCATCACAAATTGAAAAAAGAAGAGGAAATCACCACTTGCTTACATCTAATTCGCCTTCAGTTTTTGCAACTATGGTAGTTCCAGCCAAATCGCCGGTAACGTTAACCATTGTTCTGCCCATGTCGAGGATAGCATCGATTCCAAGTATCATTGCGTAAGCCAAAGCAACGGGAGTTCCTGGTTCTAGAGGTAATCCCACACTTTCCAAAACCATTGCGAGCATTATTGCTCCGGCTCCTGGCACACCGGCGGTTCCGATTGAAGCCAGAACTGCTGTGAGGACTATTATTAACTGCTGGCTGAATGGTAAGGGATGTCCAATTGCATAAGCAATGAACATCGCACACACACCTTGGTATATAGCAGTTCCGTCCATGTTAATAGTTGCACCTAGTGGAAGTGTGAAAGAGTATATGCTTCTTGGCACACCCATATTTTCTTCTGCAACACGCATTGTGACTGGCAAAGTACCGCTTGAGCTCCTTGTAACGAAAGCTGTGACCATGGCATCTTTAGCCTTGCTGAGGAATTTGATCAAGTCCAGGCCAAAGATCTTGAGGAGGATTCCATAGACAACCACTATTTGAAGTGCCAGTCCTAGGTAAACCGCTACCGTAACTTTTGCCAGAGGTCCAACGACTTTTACTCCTTGGGTTGCCATAATGTAGGCTATCAAGGCGAATACACCTATCGGAGCGTACTGCATGACTCCTCTAACTATCTTGTACATAGCCTCTGCAAGCCCATCAAAGGCATTGTAGAGTGTCGTTGCCGAGTTCCTGATTCTTTCATTTTCGCTATTCATGAGATAGCTGAGGGCTATTCCCAAGACAATAGCGAAGAATATTGTTGGGAGAACTGCACCACTTGCGAGAGCCCCAAATGGGTTTGTGGGCACGATGTTTAGGAGAGTTTGCACGAGAGAGGGTGCCTGCGCTTCTATTGCCTTTCCCTCTCCTGTTCCAAGCTGTAGTCCAAGGCCTGGCTTGAAGAGGTTGGCCATTATAAGTCCTATAGACACTGCAAGGGCTGAGGTTATCAAGTAATAGACTACTATTTTTACACCTAC
>JAGGWM010000154.1 GCA_021157445.1 Thermococcus sp.
ACCGCAAACTTTATAAATCGACTTCTTATTAATAAGTAACGGGTCGAGCAGCGGGGTGGGGCAGCTAGGAGTGCCCGCCGGGCTCATAACCCGGAGGTCGGAGGTTCAAATCCTCCCCCCGCTACCATGCTCATTTTTGTACGCTGGCGTTTAAGTTTGTGCATCACGATTGGAAGGGTTTTCTAGGCCTCTATGTTGTAACCATTCATTGAGCTTTTTCTGTTTCCTCTGAATAGTGAAACCAATCTCAAGTGCAAATTTCATTACACTTTCTACTCTGTAAATCCTAAGCTCGTAGAGGTTGCTCTTATAGGAATATTTCTCACTCCTGATTATTACCGGTGTTCCAGCCCTTTTTGAAACCCATATTTTTGAATGAATGAACAGGGACGAAAGCAACTCCTGAGAGAAGTCCAGTACGTCCAAATCATAATTATAAGCCGCAATGTAAGCAGAGCGGAATGTGTTCTTATCTACATAAACATGTCCCTCACTATCAAAGAATCCTCTCAAGAACTCTTTTGGATATTCCCTTGCAACTTCAAAGAGCTTTTCTTTCGGCTGCTTCAAAAACATATAAAGAGCCTTGCTATTACTCTCTACGTACCATCTATTGCTTCTAGTCGCGTTGTTTTCGTAACCCATACAAGGATTAGCACCAATTTCCTTAAGAGCCCTAGCAAATGCCTTTGCAAATTCTTTGTCAACAACCTTCAACCGAACCCTGTATTTGTAGTTCCCATAAATATTCACACTGGCGTCTCCAAAATAAACACCTATGATATAAGCCAGCGAAGGAGAAGGCTCCAAGTTAACAACCTTAATCCTATTAAAGGGATTATGCCTCCCTTTGCACCATCTCGAAATGGTAACCCTGGAAATTTTAATTCCTTTCTCGTTCATTATTCTCTCTGCTATTTGAGAGTAGTTCACCCCTTTTCTCCTTAATTCATTAATGTATTCTAAGAGTTCTTGAAGCTCTTCCTGTTCAAGATCCCTCAGACTGCGCATGATGCTAATAGGAAACTTATTATTTTTAAATTTTTTGTTGTAATTTTAATACAACTATTATTCATTAAAACAACCTTAATACCCACTCCAACCACTTGTGGGTTATGCAAGTGGTTTAGAGACACAACCAGAATCTCCCCCTTAAAGTTCAGCTTTGGCTGAAAAGGGGTTTTGAGTCGAGTATTTCGCACCTTCCCGAAGATTCCAGCAAGGCCCAAGCAGGCAAAAAATTTAAGAACCCCAATATCACCAAGGATTCGAGTAAGGACTAAAGCGTTTTTAGTTAGGCGCTTATGTTTCTTCTGGTGCATAGATACACATGTACATACATAGGCGGAAGCAAAAAAGTGCTATAACTAAAAATATTTCTAAATAACATTGTAATATTGGTGGGGGGGATAGGCATGAGCGGCAATTTTTTCCAACCACTGGAAGAAGCATTGGAAGCATTGAACGCTATAGAGTGGGAGGAATTGTCCCCCGCGGCCAGAACTCGTGTAAAAACCGCTATTATGAAGGTAGAAAGTGCAAAAACATCATTAGAGAGCACTCTTAAATCCCTAACCACTACAACTAAGAATATAAGAGCAAGAATAGACGGGCTCACTCAAAATCTTCAAGACATTAGCGAAGCCGTTAATCAAGTAAGCGAAGCAATTTCTCAGGTGAGTATTGAAGCCCAAAGACAACAAGAGGCCATAAATGAAATAAAGAACGCGATGGACATCGTGAAGGATGCCAGCGAAATTGTAGAGGCATCTACAGAGGAAATGAAAGCCGCTTTGGTCGAGACAGCCACAACAACAAAGGAAGGAGCAGAAAAAGGAAGAGTAGCAACTGGAGAAATAACAAAGATACAAGACGTCATGAGCAGAATCCTTGAGACGGTAAAGAGTGTAAAAGACATGGGAAAGCAGATAGAAGAAATAACCAGTGTTATAAGCGGAATTGCAGGACAAACTAATTTATTGGCTTTGAATGCTGCTATTGAAGCTGCAAGAGCCGGTGAAGCTGGAAGAGGATTCGCAGTTGTCGCTCAAGAGATTAGAAAGCTTGCAGAAGAGAGTAAAGAGGCAACCGACAATATAAAGAAAATCATAGAGACTATGAGCGAGAAGGTAAATGATGCATTTACAGCAACGGAAGAGGGTGCTGAGGTCGTTGAAGAAGCAAGTGCGATTTTGGAGGAATTAATAGCATCTATGGACAGCATATCCGAGATGGTCGAATCACTAATGCCCAAGATAGAAGAGCTTAAGAGTAAAGTAGCGGAAGAAAGCAATGAAGTTGAAAAAGTACTTCAGGCGATAGAAGCGCTAGCAGCAAGTGCCGAAGAAAACACTGCTGCGGCTGAGGAAGTTAGTTCCTCAGCACAAGAACAGAACGCTGCAATTGAAGAAATATCGAGAGTAGCAGAGGAATTAAAGAAAGAAATCGATGGTTTACAGAAGCTTTTAAACCAATAGACCTGCTGACCTTCCCTTTACTCTTCCTACAGCAGGAAGGGAGTGGAAGACATGGAGCTGCAATTTGTGGCATTTAGTATAGGAGAAGAAGAGTACTGCATTGATATTTCGAAAGTAAGAGAAGTTAAGGAAATGTTACCGATAACCAGAGTGCCTCAAGCCCCCGATGACGTGGAGGGGATAGTAAACCTGAGAGGACAGGTTATTCCCATAGTGAATCTGAAAAAGAAGCTTGGCTATTATGGGGAGAATTCACAAGACGACAAAATAATCCTCGTTGAGTTAGAAAATGAAATAGTGGGCTTCATCGTAGATGACGTCTCCGATGTTATTACCATAGAAGAAAAAGAAATAGAAAGCCCTTCAGGTATCTTAGGTCTTTCAACGCAGTACATTAAAGGAATAGCAAAAAAAGACGACAGACTGTTGCTAATATTAGATCTCGACAAAATAAGTTCACTAAAACACTTCTAATACTTCCTCCAGGTCTTAATTTTTAATTTCCTTTAGGAGTTTCATCGGTTCTAAGTTCCAGCAATCTTATAAACCCCACCCAATTAGCTCAAAGAGGGCTTTGCCATGGATCTGGTAGTTTTGGGGCATGTTGCGATTGACCACATAATCTTTCCCAACAAACGTGAAATAATCCTTCCGGGAGGGGCAGCTGCTGCCGTAGCGACTTCTGCAGCTTTGAGTGGGGCAAAAGTCGGCTTGGTAACAAAAATCGGAAAGGACTTTCCTAGGGAATGGATGAAAAGCCTCGAGAAAATCCTCGACATTAGGGGAGTCCGCGTTCTCGAAGGAAAAACAATGCACATTTACATGATCTACCACGAAGACGGGAGCGTAGATGCGCCCGTAGAGATGGGAGTGGCGGAAAAGATGGGAGAAACACCAATTCCGACAGAGTACTTAGACTCAAAAATATTTCACATCTCCCCAATACCACCAGAGGAGCAACTAAAGGCGATAAAGAGACTAAAGGGCAAGAGAATTAGCATAGATTTCAACCCAACATACATAGAAGATTACAAGACGAAGAGAGACCTCATGAGGGAAATAGTCTCAATGGCTGAGATTATTTTTCCAAATGAAAGGGAAGCGATGACAATAACCGGAGAAAACGATATCAGAAAGGCAGCTGAAAAGCTTCACGAATGGGGGACTAAGATCATCGTGATAACCATGGGAGAAAGGGGAGTTTTGCTCTACGATGGAAGCAGTTTCAAAAAGTTCAGGGCACTTCCAATAAAAGAAATTGTAGACCCTACTGGAGCGGGAGACGCTTTCGCCGGTGGTTTTCTTGCCTATTACGCCAAAGGAAAAAGCCTCGAAGAATGCATAGCGCAGGGATTGTTAAGGGCAAGAGAGGTGTTGAAGAAAAAGGGGAGTTGGAGCATTTAATCACTCAAAATTGCAAAGAAAAGGTCTATCAGATAACAGTCTTGGTTTGGCTTCTTAATCTCACCCATTTTAGCCTCAGAGCCTATTATTGCGCCCATCAATATGTAAAGATAGGTTTAAAAAGTTTTACAACTTGGAAAAAGTTGGGTGAGAGTATGGAAAAACTTCCACAATTATTCGTTGAGGCAGACTTTGAAGAATGCTTCGAAGGAGACAAGGCAAAAGTGGACTGCATAATAATTCAAGAGAATATAGAGGCCAGAGTGCAAA
>JAGGWM010000108.1 GCA_021157445.1 Thermococcus sp.
AGTTTGGTTTTGCTTATGCCGGCTGCGTAATTAGTTACAATTGCAACACTTGCATAGCACATCTCGAGTTCTCTCGCTAAAATCGCTTCGGGTGATTGGGTCATCCCCACAACATCAGCACCTAAGATCTTTAATGCCCTAATTTCCGCCCTTGTTTCAAACCTAGGCCCTTCCATTGCCGCGTAGGTTCCCCTTGGGTGATAACTAAAGCCCAGCTCCCCAGCAGCTCTTGTTAGTGCATCTCTAAGCTCTGGACAGTAGGGGTCTGTAAAATCAATATGGGCAACAAAATTTCTTTTATGTGGTGAGTCTTCCCCATCATAGAAGGTATAAGCCCTATTTTTTGTAAAGTCAATCAACTGGTCCAAAATTACAAAGTCTCCCGGTTTCATGGCCTCGTTTAGAGACCCCACCGCTGAAGTTGCGAGGATTCTTTCAACACCTAGCTCGTAAAGGCCCCATATGTTGGCCCGATAGTTTATCTTATGTGGCGGAACACTGTGCTTTTCCCCGTGTCTTGCTAAAAATGCAACCTCTTCATTTTTGTAGGTTCCAATTTTCACCTTAATGTCTCCATAAGGAGTCCCAACTCTCTCCTCTCTTATATTTTCTAGGAGTTTTGGATCGTAAACTCCAGACCCGCCTATTATTGCTATCCTTACCATCAGCATCACCAGAAAAAGTTGGAAGAAAAAGAATTTAAAGCTAATGTCCTTGCTTGGATTCTTCTTTTACTGCAAGCCTCAGGACCTTAATCAATATCTCTGCCAGGAGTCTTGAGTTCCATTTAAGGTCTCTAACGTTTTTTACAGTTTCTATTGCCTTATCCAAGTCGTCCTCTTTCAGGTATCCCAGAGCAACCTCCCCAAATGCCAAGGAACGTAGGTAGCCATCTTGTATTTTGTTTGCGTATTTTAGTGCCCTCTCTTTTTCTCCCACTCTTGTTAAAAATGCCACAACTTTTACCTGCACGCTCTCATCGGAAACTTTCTCCGCGATTTTCTCTGCTAGCTCGATGTATTCCCTCTTCGGAGACTTTATGAGAATGTCGAGCAATTTCTTTGCGGCACCTGCCAGTTCCCCATCTTTCAACAGTTCAAAAAACTTCGAAACATATTCTGGCGATTCTATAAGTTCCTCTATGATCTCGCTGATGAACTTTTCCCTGTTTCCCTCAACCGTATTAAAGATATCGAGGGCGTTCATGACTTCTCCGCCCTTAATGTAGTATTTTATTATCTCTGACTTAGCTATTGAGCTCCAGGGCTCTTCAAGTAGATCCTTTGAAATTTTAATTGCTTTAGCGAGCTGACCTTCAGACAGATATCCCCTAATAATCGGGATTAGCATGCTATTTCTCACTCTGCCATCTTTAATTTTCATTGCATAGGAAACGGCTAAATCATACAACTTGAGTTTTGATGCAGCTTCTATCATTTTTTCTAGGGTTCTATTTCGGATTTGGGGGGGCATGCGTTCAACCAGTTCAAGAACTCTATTGAGGATCCTTACCGCCACTGCTCTATTTGTTTCTCCGAGGTAAGTGGCAATTTGGATAAGCAGAAAAGCAAGTTCTCCCACATCTTCAATTTCTTCCGCGGTCTCCAGCGCCCTTCTAAATGCATCTCTATATCTGTGGTTGCCTATGTGAAAAAGCTCAACCCCAATATTGGCATAGGTGAGAGCCCTAATTTTCGGATCCGCTATTATATCTACAAGATCAAAAATCTCGTTAATTGTACTCTTCTCCATTATTCACCATCATAAAAAATTAGGCAAAGAGATATTTAACCATTTTGACAATTTTTTATTCATAAAACAAAAGACGGAAAGAAATACGTCAAAAAACGAACTAGCTGAGTTCATCATAAACCACACTAACAACCTCACCATCGTCCAATGAGACAAAGCTGACTTTTATTTTTTTACCAGTTTTTGGGTCCACTATAATAAAATCGGGTTTTTTAAGGTATTCACTTGATGGAACGCGCCACACATCGTCGTAATGGAGTTTTAATTCTTTCATAAACTTCTTTAAATCCTTTTTAATCATCGTCGGCATAGGTATCACCATTATATTATACAACTTTAAAGTATAAAAGCCTTTCTAATCGATGCTTGTCAAGAATAATATCGTCAAATGTCTATATACACAGCATGCTTCCCTGAGGTATTCCCAATTCTCTTGCCACTGGGCGGCATTTGGCCTTTAACAGATAAAAAACGCGCCTGTCGTTGATTTCGCTAAGGGTCTCAAAGTTTCCCTGCCCCTTTGCTATAATGACATCTGCCCCCTCAAAAATCTTCCTAAATTCCTTAGAAACTTCTTCGAGGGGGACACCTACGATCCCAGAGCCCGTTGAAATTATCGTCCCAAGTTCATCGAGTTTCGCTGCTTTTAAATCATCTACAGTAGCATCGTTTATTATCGGAGTTTCTTTTCCAGCAATGTAAATCTCCAGATGGGGGAAGTTTTCCCGAATCTTTTTCAAAAAGAGCCTGTCAAAGTATATTTCGCCGCAGTTATCGGTAAGGTAGAGCAAAACTCTGGCATTTTCAAGCTTTTTAAAGAGCTCTTCGGAGCGGTCTAAATAAAGCTCCTCTTTAACCAGCTCCACTATATCTTTCTTAATGTTTTCTGGGGAGTAGCCAACGGCAAAATCAATCACATTCCCCACTATTGCAAGCTTCAACGCAGTTTTGAGGTCAATTTCCATACCGCTTTCAATTTCATTCAAAACCTTTTCTGCTAACTTATTGGATGAATCTTTATAGGCTTTAAATGGATCACGAACTCCAAGGAATGCATAGAGATCAAAGAATATCTTGCTGGAAACTATCGCAGGTATCGAGTCTTCCTCAAGTTTTCCCATAAGCTTCGCAGTGAAAACGGCAGCTTTCTTTCTTTTTGCTAAGTCTTCTGTTGCCAT
>JAGGWM010000112.1 GCA_021157445.1 Thermococcus sp.
GGTTCTTTTCCTATCAGACTCTGGTGTAATTTCAGTGTCAGAGTCCCAGCAGGAAACCAAAAAGATTGAGACTTCTTCAGAAACTTCTTATTCCGATCAACACTCTGAAGCCTATGCTCCTGGAGACCAGCCAATTTCTTATCAACAAAGTGTAGACGAAAGCCACTCCACAAGCCAATCAAGCTCGCAGACAATAAGCGCCTCCTATACTTACAATGTGGCATTAAACGAGATATTAAAGGCCATCGCAGCTAACAAGATTGCTGCAGCTGATGAAGTTAAGGAACAGCTTGCAAGGTATAAGTGGAAATTGTTCGACCTTGAGCAGAATATGGGATTATTGGCCACAGAGCCTAGTGCCAAGGTCTTAGTCATAGTCGAAGTCCCGGCGGAATTCGTTGAGGATATCTTGAAATACAAAGATGCCCTCTACATAACAAAGATTGTTGGGTGAGTGGAATGCTGAAAAGGACACTTCCACTCCTTTTTCTTGTTTTGTTAGTTTCAGGTTTTGTTAATGCACAAGAAAGTGTTAGCGCATCCGCCACGGTCGATTTAAACGTTACCTTGGTGAATGTAGGTCCGTTTTACAAGTTTGTTTCAATAAATCCTGATTATGAATACACTTTGCTTAGAAATGATGGCGAGATTGGAATTGTAAACAACCCGGGATTTTGGATTGCTCCGTATGAGACGCTCCAGGTAAATGTGAAGATTAATGAAACTTTATCTACAGGCACGATTAGTGGAGTAGAAGGCTCAAACCTGTTTTACAGCCCTATTTACCCCCGGCTGATTCTCTATCCTCAGAAGTATTATGCAGTTGACACGTTCTTTATTTCAGATGGCTACGTAAGAATAGTTAAATACAGCGGAACAGTTAAAGTCACGGTAGAAAACCCATCCCCTGAGAATTCAAAATACATTGCCATAGGACTGCCAATACTCTTTGAAGGGGCTGAAATGAGCGATTTCACTCCAGAATACACTATGAAATACAGTGAATACGTTGATACAGTTCTTTCTCAATACGCTCAATACGTTAAGTACATGTCGGAGTACTTAGACAGAAGTTCTGAAGATACTTCAAACACTCTTTCAGAGCTTTCTTCTAGGATAGTCGTGTCCTCTGGAACCGATTTACTTTCAAGGAGCAAAGAAGAACCGGAGTTAGTTGAAATACCTAAAAAACCCAAGCTAAAATTTGACTACCCTGTTTGGATAGTGTTTTTAGGCGATAAACTTGAAATTACCTATGACGTCAAATGGGAAAACCTCATGAGGGTGAGTGAATTTGGAGGGGAAAAAGAAAAAACGTTCAGGCTTATCATGGATAGAAGAGATCTTAAGTGAAGAAGCGGCCCCCTTGGAGGATATAATAAAAGAAGGACAAAGAGAAGAAAAACCCAGAGCCGAAGAAGAACCTTCTTCGATCATACCAGAAATCAAAACTCCTTCGAGACCTCCATCAGCTAAGAGTCAGCGGGAAACTAGTTTGGAAGATATATTAAAGTCCACGGGGGGTTCACCAAAAGTTCCCCTTCCCACATATTATGGCGAAGAAGTAAAGGTTCTTGATGTATACGGAAATGTGAGAATTCTTAGAGTTAAAGGGGAGCCGATCCCAATTTATGAGATCCGCCTCCCAAAGTTAAGCGAAGAGGAAGAAAAACTCGTGAGAATAGTTAGGGATAGAGCGATTGCAGAAATACAGATAGATCCCGAAAGCATCCCCGATCCGGAAGAGAGGAGAAGAATCTTTGGAAGAGCCGTAAAAAACATAATGCGTGAACTTGCTCCGGCTATTTCCGAGGCGAGAATGGACATTCTTGTGAATTTGGTTGTTCAGAATATGATAGGTTACGGAAAACTTGATCCCCTTGTTAGGGACGATAATCTGGAAGAAGTTATGGTAATAGGAACGAGAAAACCGGTATACGTGTGGCACAGAAAGTTCTACATGTGCAAAACGAACATCGCCTTTGACGATGAAAGGGAGATACTGAACATAATTGAACGTATAGCGAGGCAAGTTGGAAGAAGAATTGACCAGCAAACCCCGCTCTTGGATGCCCGTTTGCCGGACGGAAGTAGAGTAAATGCAACCATCAGACCCATTAGCTTAGATGGGCCCACGTTGACCATAAGAAAATTCAAAAAAGACCCCCTTACGATAATTGATCTCTTAAAGTATGGCACCTTCAATTTGGAAATAGCCTCTTTGCTCTGGGTCTTTGTTGACGGTCTTGGGGTCAAGCCTGCAAACGTCCTCGTTGCAGGAGGAACGGGTTCAGGTAAAACCACTACTCTTAATGCCTTGGCAATGTTTATCCCTCCCAGCGAGCGTGTTATAAGTATTGAAGATACGGCAGAACTTCAGCTACCCATAGAGCATTGGGTGAGGCTGGAAACAAGGCCTCCAAACATAGAAGGAAGGGGAGAAATAACCATGGATGATCTTGTGAAAAACACCCTAAGAATGCGTCCGGATAGAATTATCGTTGGTGAGGTTAGAGGTCCTGAGGCAAGGACGATGTTTACGGCAATGAATACGGGACATAATGGGGCTCTCTATGATTTTTCTGTTATTCAGCTCTCTAACGGAAAATTTGTCCTTATAGGAGATTTGGTAGAGGAACTTTTCAAAAAATACTCGAATAGAGTTGAAACATATAAAGATCTTGAGTATATAGTGCTCGATGAAAAAGACCGTTTTGAGGTTGTCAGTGTAGGTCCAGACCTTAAGGCAGGTAAGCACATAGTCTCGAGAGTATGGAGAAGAAAAGTTAGAGATGGAGAAAAGCTGATGCGTATAAGAACAAGGACGGGTAATGAGGTCATACTAACCAAGACTCATCCATTTTTTGTCTTTTCCCGGGGGGATGTGGTCAGGAAAGAGGCGGAGAAACTTGAAGTGGGAGATAGAGTTGCAGTGATGATGCGTCCACCTACTCCACCTCAGCGTAAGGCTATCGTGGATCCCAGCGTTTATGCAAAAATAAGTGACTACTATCTCGTCCCCAATGGTAAAGGCATGATAAAAGTTCCAAATGATGGCCTTCCGCCAGAAGAAGCCCAATATCTGGCATCTGTAAATTCACACCCTGTAAAGCTGGTCAAGGAAATTGATGATAGTCTTGCATACATTGCCGGAGTGATTCTCAGCGATGGGTATATTTCTTCGAATGGATACCACATTTCAGCTACATTTGACGACGAGGAGTATATGGACGCCTTTGTGGATGCTGTATCGAATTTTATATTGAATTATGCCCCGCAGATAAGGAACAATGGAAAAAGCACTGTTGTAACAATTGGTTCAAAAATTTTCGCCGAAATGCTCTCGAGGATATTTGGAATACCTAAGGGCAGAAAGTCTGAAATATGGGATGTTCCGGATGTGGTCCTCTCAAACGATGACCTCATGAGATACTTTATAGCGGGATTATACGACGCTGACGGCTACGTTGATGAGAGCAGCCTAGCAATAATCCTGACTACAAAAAGCGAGAATGCAGCAAGAAAGATATGGTATGCTCTCCAGAGGCTGGGGATAATAAGCACAGTATCACGTGTAAAGAACAGGGGCTTCAAAGATGGAGAGATATTTAGGGTAATTATAAGCGGGATTGAAGATATGAATAAATTTGCCAGATTCATACCTCTGCACCACTCAAGAAAAAGGGCTAAACTTGAGGAAATATTAAGGACTAAGAAATCATATCGCGGGAGAAGGACGTATCGGGTTCCAATCTCAGGTGAGATGATAGCTCCTATCCGTCGGAGATTGGGATTAACGATTGTCGAGCTTTCAAAGCTGGCTTCACATTATGCCGGGGAGAAAGTATCCGAGAGCCTTATCAGACATGTGGAAAAAGGAAGGGTCGGAGAAATAAGACGTTCTGCACTTAGAGGAATTGCCCTTGCCTTTCAGCAGGTTGCAGAGGATGTTGGGGACAAAGAAGCTTGGACAATGGCAAAAAGACTCCAGCTGATAGCCGAAGGGGATGTCTACTGGGATGAAGTTGTAAGTGTTGAAGAAGTTGATCCAGAAGAACTGGGGATTAAGTACCTCTATGATCTCACCGTTGAGGATGACCATAATTATGTAGCCAATGGAATATTAGTGTCCAATTGTATGGGCACAATCCACTCCAATTCCGCAAGGGAAACAATCGTAAGGCTTGAGAGTCCGCCAATGAACGTTCCAAGAATTATGATTCCTGCCCTTGATGTTATTATAATGCAAGTAAGGTTCAACAACAGAAAGAAAGGAACCATAAGGAGGATCACCGAGATAGCGGAGGTTTCTGGAATAGAGGGGGAAAGCGTTCAGCTAAACACCATTTATAAGTACAATCCAGCAAAGGATGAACTTTACCCCACGGGAGTGCCAAGTAGGGTTATGAACCAGCTTGCTGAACATACGGGTTTAACAATGGATGAACTCCTAGAGGAGAGAGTGAGGAGGGAAGTTGTTCTCCAGTGGATGGTGGAGAAGGGAATAAGAAGCATAGAGGAGGTTGGCCATTACATTAGAGAATTTTACATTGATTCCGAAGAGCTGCTGAAGAGAATAGAGAGGGATGCCTCAGTTGGGCTAACTGAAAAAGTTAGAACGGTAATTTAGGGGGAGAAGAGTTGGGAACAAAAGAAAAAATACTCAAATTCATTGAAAGGCTGGGTCAAAAAACTATAGAGGTTAGTGAGCGCCCTATTTCGAGAATCCCCAAAACTTTAACGCTTCAAGAAAGACTCCAGCTTCTGAAAAAACTCCAAGAGGAAGTTTCCCAGGAGAGAGAAGAGAAATATGAAAAAGAACTTGAGGAGATTATTGAATGGAGAAAGAGAGAATTGGAGGAATCTTTCACTCACAGATTCTCAGAATTCATACTGAGGCATTTTAGGGGCCCGGTGGAATCATTTACAAAGTCTCTAAAAGGCCTCGACTACGACCTCATAAGGGCGAACATTAGAATGAGTAAAGAGCAGTTCGTTGCATTAATGCTGGGTGTTTCTGTTTTCACCGCAATTTTTGCCTTTTTAATAGGCGTTCTCCTCCTCATGCCCATCGATATATCCCTAATGCTGGGATTGTTGGGCTTTATTGGTGGATTCTTGTACATGAGAAACTATCCGAGAATAGTCTGGCGGAGAAGGGTTGTAGAGGTGGAAAAAGCCCTTCCATACGTTTTGAGACACATGGCATCGCTCTTAAGCGCTGGTGTTGGTATAGCTGAGGCAATGGTTTCCGTTGCCAACGCCGATTATGGTCCAATTTCCGAGGAATTTGAGCTCATGATAAGGGACATGCACGGTGGAACGTCTTTTGAGGATGCATTAACGAGGTTTGAAGAAAGAATGGCATCCGAGAGCGTTAGCAGAGTTGTGAAGCAGATCCTTAGGGCTACAAAATTCGGTGGGAACTTAGCGGATATTCTCTACAAACTTGCCGAGGACTTTTCCTTTGAATATAGAATGAAGCTTGTTGAGTACATTCAAAAGGTAAATGGTGTGGCTTTTGTTTACATGTTTATAACCATAATAATGCCTACATTGTTCGTTGTGGCAATATTGGCAGCTTCACTTATGTCTAGAGCGTTGATAATGCCAGTTCAGGGGTTGGCTGTTATTCTGCTATTTGGCTTCCCTGCTATGTCAACACTTGTTGTGTTTATGATAAAACGTAGTGAGCCGAGGTGATTAAATTGGCCAAAATTAAATTTTTGCAGTCCCTTGCAAAACCTCTTGAAAAACTACTTCCCCAAAAATGGGTTAAGAGATATGAGCTCTTCTTGTATTCGGCGGGGATATCATTTTCAGCGCTTGAGTTTCTAGTAGTGTCTTTGCTGTTGTCGGGGGTAGTTGGTGTGATAGCTTTCACCTTGTCCCCCGTTAAGATTTACGCTCTTCCGGTATTTCCGGGTCTGTTCTTGGGAATAGCATTTGTTTATCCCTATTACTTGTTGAGTAAGAAGACAGAGGATATGGAGAGAAACCTGCCCGATGCTTTCTTTTACATTGCGAGCTCTTTGAGGGCTGGAATTTCTTTCTCTGAAGCCCTGGAAGAGGCGTCAACGGCAAGATTCGGGGCTTTAACGGAAGAATTCAAGAGGACAGTACAGGAGATAAAGAAAGGCAGGTCAACAATGGAAGCTTTGAGGGCTTTCGCAATAAGAAATAGGA
>JAGGWM010000056.1 GCA_021157445.1 Thermococcus sp.
GGCTAAAATATGTCCACCTTGGAGGGAGTCATTACATTGTGATGTTACCTTTGTTTTTGTGAAAAGGTAAGTTACCTTGTGATTTGTTGCCATCTTTCTGAGATCTCTTTATACATTTGATAATTAATTCCGAAAGTTTTGAGAAAAGACCACACTTGTTCTTTAAGTCCGGGCATTGCAGTGATAGTCATGAAGTACTCATCAAAATAGCGATCCAGCAGTAATACTATAAGAAATCGCACAATTTCTTCATTGGTGATCACAGAAATGTTCTCTTCTCGGAGTCTTTTTATTTCAGCTTCTGTCTCTTTAGTAGTTGTATATACAAAAAAGAGCTGCAGTTCCTTTTCGACAAGGGATCGAATTTCAGATGGATCAGGTAATTCAGACACCATCAGTGCAAAACCTTTGGTAAGTATCCCGTGAACCATTTCTTTCGATATAGTAAGCAAAGCTTTATGTTCATCTTGGGACAATTGATGAACAATAAAACCATTTGCATGTAAATAGTCAATAAATAATTCTAAACGGCGTTCAGTTGTGACTCGGTCTAACTCCTTATAAAAGAACCTTTTTGCTTCTTCCATATCTTTTTTGAATCGCTCCGCTGTTAGAAAAGGCTTTTCAAGTTTGCTCATGACCTTATCAATAATTTTTTGCGTATCTTGTGGAGAGCCCTTATCTATGTCTTTTGCTTTTTTCATGACGCACCTCCTTTTTTATTTCATACCTATAACTTTTCACTTTTTTGACCCCTTTGTTACTAAATTAGCCACTATAGCTATTAAAAACGGTACAAGTATCCCTAAAATCCCTTCACGAATTGGGAGAATCCCAAAAGCTATGAGAAGGAGAACTACTAAAATTACGCTAAAGCAACCCCAAGTAATTTTGCTCTTTAAAAATCGTTTAAAATATTGCGTGATAGATATTCGCGCTTTACTGATCGGTTTAATTGTAATTTCTCCATCCTTTAAAATAACCTGTTTTATTTCATTCCACTGGGGAAAAGTCGCTTGAAAGTTCTTCAAAGCTAATAAAGAGTCATGAATTGCCCACATTGGTTTATTCTTCATGGAGAGTAAATAGGGATGATTCCAATAGCCATTATGACAGTTTTCTACTATCCAATTTATTCCTCTGAATACTTGAATTACATTTATCTTTCCACACACTATTAGCGCATTTATGACCCAAGGTGTAGTGAAATGAAAATAAGTTACCCTCTGAGTAGATGGTACAATTCCTGGCGGTGCATTAATATCTACATGTTCCACAAGCCCACCCCGCTGTGAATCATTCCATAGATTCTCTGGATCGTACATCTTCAATAACCAATCACACCCTTTAGATAATATTTCTGAATGGGGATCAATTCCGCATTCCCTTAATGTAATTAATGCATGAGCGGTATGAAGAAATGTTGATGGACTTCCTCTTTTCTCTCCCCACCCTCCGTCCTCCTCATTTCTTACCATTATAAGCCAGTTTTTCGCCTTAATAAATTGATTAGTTGTTGTATATTTGCCTCTTGCTAATACTCGTAAGGCTAAGGCAGTTGTATACACTCGGGGTTCATCGAACTTTGTGCTACCCCATCCTAAATCGCTTTTCACATCTGTCGGATGATTTGCTAATAACCAAGCTATGCCTTTATTTAAGCATTCACTTACATTAATCCCTTCTTCAAGCAATAGAAGTAAAACCCACGCGGTACACTCTGTAATGGGAAATATACTTGCATTAGTAACATATGCCCATCCACCATCTAAGGTTTTATCACCTTTATTCAAAAACTGACTCTGCTTTATGGCCGCAATAGCGTGCTGTTTTTCTGAGAAATCTTCCTGAAAGTAATGAAAGCATAGCAGTGCCTGTGCTGTAGCTACAATACCTACTTTATTAGACCCAAGAAATTGATGCCATCCATGTTTTTTCCCTATTATTCGGTAGTAACTTTTTACAAAGCCAAGCGCTTTTTGCACAACATTGTCTATTTTATTTTTCTGTATTTTCTCCCGCCCCATTTTACTCCGCCCCTAAATCAGTAAAATAAGGGCTTAGCCTCTTTTTAGCCTTCCATATCCTTCTCCAACCCGGTACCTTTAGCCAATCAGCTAATTTTTCAACCCCTAAGGCAGTGGCAAGCTTGTATCGGAGATACTGTCTTCTAATTTCTCTGTTTACAAAAAACATCCTTTTTTGATTATCACGTTCGATAAATAGATAATCTCTGGGCTGATTTTGATATTTGCTTCTAAAATCACGCCAGGAGTTTAGACTTACAGATGAAAAGTCACATTCCACGATTGCTGCAAGGTCAACACTAGTTGGAACACAATGCAGATGGGCATGAAAGCAATGTTTATCAGGTGAAGAAGGAAGCAAAGACGAGCCACTTCTCCCATGTTCAAATAGAAGCGCGTTACCATACTGTTGACATAAAATCAATTTAACTTTCTCCACTATCTCATCAAATTCCTCGGCAATTCCCCCTTGAAGTTCTGCGCAGCATTCAAAATGTTTATTTAATACAATAAGAAGGTGTCCTTCTACTATTGGGCCAAGGGATAACATTACATAAAAGTTTTGGGTTTTTAACAAAATTCTATCTTTGTCTGGCGGGTGACAGAATCTACATGTTTGTTTTAATTCCTGCTTAGTGATTCTTCTCCTCATTTTCACAATGTCCTTGAGTTCTAAGTTTAATTAAGGCAAACACACAATAGTTCAAAATATCACTGTATTGGGCATCGATATCTTCAGAAGTTAGCAACTTTCTCTTATTTCCTTCAATAGTTTTAATCCTATATATCTTGACAAGGATCTGGTCAGTGATTGAAGTAATCCTCATTTCCTTCCATGCTTCTCCATAATCATGGTTCTTTCTGTACATAAGTTCCTTAGTTCTTTTAACTACTTGATCGTATAAATTCTCAAGTATAGAAGGATTAACTTCAATATTTCCTGCTAAAAATGAATCTGATGAAGGTATTTTTTCTGAAAACCATAGTTTAATCAGTGCCATTACGCAGTAATTCAATATTCCCCGATATTCCACATCTATACTTTCAGGTATCATTGACTTTCCCTTTAACTCTTCTAACCTTCGAATTCTTTTAGCCTTAATTAAAATTTGATCGGTAAGCGAAGGTAATCTAAATAATATCCAAGAAGGGCCATAATCGCTTAATTTATTTAAGAATAGCTGTTTACACTCCACTATGATTTTATCGTAATCTTTTTCAGCCTTAATTGACACTGGAACCTCCTCCCTGATTCAATCTATTTCGCACGCCCCCTTGATTCATTAATTCCTGTGAGACAGCCATTTCATCTAACGCCAGATTGTGTGAAAACTAACTTTGAATTTTTATTTTCCCACTATTCCACATTATTTGATTACAAATTGGGTTTACTAAACCA
>JAGGWM010000191.1 GCA_021157445.1 Thermococcus sp.
TACTTCAGGAAAAAGGATATCATGTTAGCAGAACGCATTTTTCTCCAACGGCAATAAAAACCGATGCTCCTTTTGAAGAGGTGCTAAAAGCCTTAAAGGCTCTCCAATAGCTACACCTCTATGTATTTCCATTTCCCCCTCTTAAATATCCACCAGAAGAAAATTGCCGTTGTAAAAGTTTCCAACGTCATTGCAAGCCATGCCGCAATAACCCCCATTCCCTTAATGTGGATTATCCAGAAGGAAATTCCAAAGCCGAGAATGTAGGAGGGTATTATTCTGAAGAGGAGTTTACTTATGGCAGTTACATACATTGGACTCTTTGTATCTCCAGCACCCCTAAGGGCGCCACTGAGGACAAAAGTCCATCCAAGGGGAACTTCACTTATGCCGACGATTATGAGGTATATGCTTGCAAGTCTTAGAACCTCAGCATAGTTAGGATCACTTTTTGTGACAAATGGCATAACAAGGTATTTGGGAAAAACCACCAAAATTATCGCCATAACCCCCATGAATACGGAGACCATTTTTAGGGCCTCATGAACTACCTTTTCGGCTTTCTCGGGATTCCCTTCCCCAAGGCTCTGTCCAACCAGAGCTGATGCGGCAACGTTAAACCCAAAAGCCGGCATATATGCAATGCTCTCCACTCTAAGACCGACTTGATGAGCCGCCAGAGCTATCGTTCCGAATCTCGTGACAATGCTTATGTAGAGAAAGTTGTAAAAGCTGAATATAGCCCTCTCAATGGTTGCAGGAATTCCTATCCTCAGAATTCTCTTTATGGTTTCGAATTCGGGTTTAAACGACAGTCTAAGCTTCAGAACAAGGGAGCCCCTTAAGAAGAGAACTAACCCCACGATAAAAGCGAAGAAGATTGACAAGCCTGAAGCCAATGCCGCCCCAACCACCTCAAGCCTTGGAAGACCAAAGTGCCCAAAGATTAAACCATAGTTCAATAAAACATTTGCGCCGTTTGTAAGGAGCGTTAGCTTCATTGGAGTTTTTGTATCTCCTGCACCCCTAAGGGCACTGAAAGCGGCAAATGCCATGAAATTCACAGGATAAAACAGGAAGAAGACACGAATATAAGAGTATCCAAGTCTCACAACGTCTTCACTAGCTCCCATTATTCTTAACGCGTCATCTCCAAAAAAGAGCCCGAACAGCATCACCGGAATGCTCATTATAAAAGCCAGGTATATGCTCTGCTCAAGCACCTTTTCAGCCGTCTCGATGTCCTTAGCCCCTACAAATCTAGCCACCAATGCAAGGGTTCCTGTGGAGATTGCAAACATGAGGGGCATCATAAACCAAGAGAACTGTCCGCCGAGACCGACGCTTGCTATAGCAAGGGATCCAAGCTGGCCTACCATTATCATATCCACTAAGTTCACTAACGTTTGGCCTATATTGGCTAATATAGCCGGCCATGCTAGCGACCACAGCTTTTTTCTCAATTCACCGTTCATGGTGCTCACTTAGATTGTTGTCTTAACGATTAGAACCAGAATAAAAAGGAGCACAAGGGGTTAAAAATCTTTTGCTAAAAGAGAAGAAACTGTCGGGGCAATTATGATATCAACTTCCGAAGCCATTCAGCGATATTTTTATTCATTCTTCTCTTCCATTTCCTCATATTGTGGAGGAGCTTCCCCAACAGACTTCACAACTAATGGATACTCCACGTTCTCTTCAGGTGGTTTTATTCCTTTGAGCTCAACGATAAAGTGCCATTCATCGCCATAATCAAAGAGAAACAGCATCTTCTTTTTGATTTTATTGAAAACTTGGTTTATCTTCGTTCGCTTTACACCCCTAAATTTGCTCTCCTCTCCTATGTCAGCAAATAGCTCGTATCCTTCTGTCGACTCTGTCCATCTCTTTTATGTTGTTATAAAAACCGAAAGCATGATCAAAATCAAAGCCGAAACTGTCCACAATGGCTTCTGCTAAATCATATAGAGTAAATTCTTCTGGAACTGCCAGAACCCTATAAGGCATCCCCCTAACATGCCCATACCAATTGCTCAGGGTTACCTTAATCAAGTATATCTTTTCGCCCTGTTTTGCTTTGCGTCTCTTCATCTGATCTCCTCCCCGTCCTGAAGGACAAGACTTTCAAAAGAAAACATGTTACTTAGTTCTTTAAAAATTTTTGCTCAACGCCCTCACTACTTATCCATTCCATACAACATTATAACATTAGGGAATCAAGATTGAAGACCTTAAGACCAAAACGCTCCAGAGCTGCTTCAACCTGCTCTTTGCTTAACCTGTAATCGAAAACAAACCCCCTCAATCCATCTTTTATCTGCTCTTCGCTAAATCCAAAGATGTTGGCCATGATCTCCAAAGATTCCTCTTTTCTTTCTTTCAGTCTTCTGGTATTTTCCCTATAGAGTTCCATAAACTCTCTGAACAACTCGTCATTGATTTTTAGAAACTCTCGGTTTACTCCCAAAGTACAGCAGGGATATAAGCCAAAAATTTCCGTATACCTATATGTCCCAAACCCTTTCTTTTCCAATTTGCTTAAATAGGGCTCCCATATGCTCAGGGCATCGATTTCTCCTTCTAAAAATGATTTCACCATCTCTTCTGGCCTCTTAAAGTAAACCACCTTAACTTTGCCAATAAGGTGGTGCTTTTCTAAAAAGAGCTTTAACATTGTTTCCATTGTGGAAAGTTCCGATGAGCCTATGGTCATCCCCTCTCTGAGTTCCCCTCTAACCGCAAGCCCACTTCCTCCAAACCCGCATCCAGCGGCAATTTTTAAATTCTTGGTCAAAAGTCCGAAGAGCACCTGGGTCACAAGGGGAGAACACGCCAGATCGACTTTGCCCAATGCCAAGGCATTCGTAAGCTCCAAGGCACTGTTATAAACGATTACCCTAACATCGTGCTTTTTTTCAAAATCCCTGGCCGTCAAAAGGGCGTGAGGATATTCAACGGCCTTTAATACTCCAAGTCTGAGAAGTCCCTTAATGGGAAACGGGGCTTCTTCAACAAGCCATATCCTGTATGCTTTTTTCCCTACTTCTCTCCTCACAATCCTTTTTTCAGATTCCAAGCTTTCGATGGCCTCAGCTATTGTAGATCTGGAATAACCAAGCTCGTAAAGCTCACTTTGAAGTGCCCCTTCATGGGATTTTTCCCCAAGATACTTTAAAATATCCTCCTTTGCACTCATGAGAAAGGATAAGAATGCAATGCTTTTATAATTTATCTCCAAAAATAAAGAAAATCAGAGGACGTTTTTTGCTTTCTTCCACTTGTGGCTCCAGCTGTACTTCCTTAGTCTTCTGCTTCTTCCAAAGCCACAGGCTGCACAATAACCTTTTCTAACGTTGAAGGACTTTCTTCCACACCTTCTGCACTTTATGTGAGTGGGAGTCCTGTTTCTTTTTCCATGAGGAGCTGTTCCACTTCCCACGAAGCCTCACCTCTCGCTCATTCTATCTCAACCGGAGAGATGGCCAACACATTGTCTCCTCTGATAACAATTTTGCCATAATTCTTCTTTGGCTCGCCATCTTCAATAAGCTGGGCATCAGCCAAAACGACATTCAGGTGGATATCGTAACCGATAAGTCTTCCTCTAAACTCGGCCCCTCTCTTGAGGATCACCAAAACTTCCTTATCAAGTGACTTGTGTATAACATCAAGTGGTCTTTCCGCCATTTCTCTTCCCTCCTAAATAATCAAAGCTAAAGCTCACATTCATAACGGAAAAATTGGTTTATAACTCTTTCGTATCACAGCCCTAAAATGTTCTA
>JAGGWM010000121.1 GCA_021157445.1 Thermococcus sp.
AAATTGGAGTTAGCAATGAAACTTTAGAAAAGGCCTTGGAATTGCATCTTAATGCAACTGAACAGATGCTTTATGCTTGGCATACCGATGATCTTGAGAGTATAAGGATAAAGATTTGGAAACAATACGTCCCACTACCCAGAATCTATGCCATAAGACGTGCTTACTTATATGAAAGGGATGCGATAGAGCTGTTAATGGAGGCTATCGAGGAAATAGAGTCTTGATACTTTATTTTCTCAATTTTGCAATGAAAAAGCTGTTGCAGTCGTGCAAGTGAGTAAAGCTTCTGAAAACCTTATCTCCAATCTCTGTGAATCCTCTTTCTCCCCATGTAAAGGGATAATCCACGAGCTCAAAACCCACTTTGCCTGTGGCATACTTTATGTTCTCTTCGTTCTCGTCAACCCTTATTGAGCAGGTAGAATACGTCATTTCACCTTCTTCTCTTAGGTTCCTGTAGGCGTTTTTTATCATGGCCTTTTGAACCTGAATAACCTTCTTTATTTTATTTCTATCAAAACGCCATTTAACTTCCGGAAACTGTCTGTATGTCCCGGAAGAAGAACACGGGGCGTCAAGTATTATTTTATCGAATTTTTCCCTATCTTTGAATTTCATGCCATCCGCATGTACGAGCCTGACGTTTTTGACGCCCAGAACCCTCATTTTGGTCTCCATCTTTTTGAGCCTTTCGAGAGAATAATCAACAGCAATTATCTCTCCGGTGTTCTCCATTAGATGGGCCACATGGAAAGTTTTGCTCCCCGGTGCAGCGGCAAGGTCAAGAACCTTCTCCCCCTTTTCGGGAGCAAGAACATGGGCTACATAAGCACTCGCCAAGTCCTGGATTACAAAATAGCCCTCCTTATACCAATCTAAACGAGTTACGGGTGTTTCATACTCCAAAACCTTTAGGACGTCATCAACAGGGGTTCTTGCCGTTCTGACGTTATTTTCCTCAAGGTATTCGGCAAGCTTGTCTATGTCGGTCTTTAGCGGGTTAACTCTGACGTAATATCTCTGGGTCTTGTTGTTGCTTAGCAAAAGTCTTATCGCACCTTCATAACCAAGAAGGTCAATTACATACTCAACATACCAGCGCGGATGAGAAAACTTTACACTCAAGTATTCTATTCTATCTTTTTCCTTGAGCTTTTTCAGGGCTTTTTCCAGGTTGAAATTCTCTACCTCCCTAAGAATCGCATTTATGAACTTTGCCCTGTTTAGATCGTATTTTTCCTTCACAACTCTGACAACTGAATCCGTGGCTATTGCGGGATTTATTCCCTTAAACTTCATTTCGAATATCCCAATCCTGAGAAGATTGGCAAGATAAAGATCAAAATCCTCAATTCTGGTCCCTTTGATAACGGAATTAGCGATAAAATCTATTTTCTTTCTCCATTTCTCAATTTCAAAAACGTAAGCATGAGCCAAGCCCCTTGCTCTCTCCCTATCTTCCCCACTAACCCTCCTGAAAACTCTCTCTAAGGCATTTTTTGATGAAAGCTCACGCTCGTCTATGAGGGTTAATATATCGGCAATGAGCTCGTGGAGGGTTATTCTGTAGAACAACTCCATGATTCCTGATTTGGGAGAGGGTTTAAAAATTTGGCGGAACTTTTATTTAATCTGAATTCCAGTTTATATCTGGTGGTATCTATGATATTAGACACTGACTACATAACAAAAGATGGCAAACCCATAATTCGAATTTTTAAGAAAGAGAACGGGGAATTTAAAATAGAACTTGATCCCCATTTTCAGCCCTATATCTACGCTCTTCTCAAAGATGACTCTGCTATTGAGGAAATAAAAACAATAAAGGGAGAGAGACACGGAAAAATTGTGAGAGTGCTTGATGCAGTGAAAGTCAAGAAGAAATTTTTAGGGAGAGAAGTTGAGGTCTGGAAGCTTATATTTGAGCACCCCCAAGACGTTCCCGCTTTGAGGGACAAGATAAGGGAGCATTCAGCTGTGATTGACATTTATGAATACGACATACCATTTGCCAAGCGTTATCTTATAGATAAGGGCTTGATCCCCATGGAGGGTGACGAGAAGCTTAAGCTCCTTGCCTTCGACATTGAAACATTTTATCATGAAGGGGATGAGTTTGGGAAGGGCGAGATAATAATGATAAGCTATGCTGATGATGAAGAGGCAAAGGTAATTACATGGAAGAATATTGATCTGCCCTATGTTGATGTTGTATCCAACGAAAGGGAGATGATAAAGCGGTTTGTTCAAGTTGTCAGAGAAAAAGACCCAGATGTCATAATAACTTATAACGGGGACAATTTTGATTTGCCGTACCTTATAAAAAGGGCAGAAAAGCTGGGAGTTACCCTTCTCTTGGGAAGAGACAAAGAACACCCCGAGCCCAAGATTCAGAGGATGGGTGATAGCTTTGCCGTGGAAATCAAGGGTAGAATACACTTTGATCTCTTTCCAGTTGTGCGAAGGACTATAAAACTTCCAACATATACACTTGAGGCGGTTTATGAAGCCGTCTTAGGAAAAACCAAAAGCAAGCTGAGTGCAGAGGAAATCGCTGCTATCTGGGAAACAGAGGAAAGCATGAAGAAACTAGCTCAGTATTCAATGGAGGATGCTAAGGCAACTTATGAACTCGGAAAAGAGTTTTTCCCTATGGAGGCGGAGTTAGCTAAGTTAATAGGCCAAAGCGTGTGGGATGTCTCAAGATCAAGCACTGGCAACCTTGTGGAGTGGTATCTGTTAAGAGTGGCATATGAAAGGAATGAGCTCGTCCCAAACAAACCCAATGAAGAGGAATATAAAAGGCGCTTAAGAACCACTTACCTCGGAGGATACGTAAAAGAGCCGGAAAGAGGCTTATGGGGAAATATTGCCTATTTAGACTTTAGGTGCCACCCTGGGGATACAAAAGTCATTGTAAAGGGTAAGGGA
>JAGGWM010000094.1 GCA_021157445.1 Thermococcus sp.
ACTTTTGCTCCACTACGAGTTATAATTGAATTTATTACTAAGGTTTGACCATGCAACACCATATCCACTTTCGACATGTCCAAGTTACTTTTTCTAATCGTGTTAAGAACACCTTTAGCTGGATTCTTTGGGGTTGTTTCTCCTTTTACCCATAGAAGCTCTCCAGTTTCGTCATTATATCCAACTAAATCAGTAAATGCACCTCCAATGTCTATCCCTAATCTATATCCCATAGTACACCCCCCAAGCACATTTTAACCATTATGGTGCACATATAGTACGCAATAAATAAAATTATTCGACAACATTTAAATCTTTCTTGTTAAATTTTTATACTAAATTTGCTGCTGAAGTAGGATAGAATAATAATCATTGACTAAAGTTATGGAACATATAAAAACAAAAATGAACAGATAAAGCTTTTAAAGTCTGCAAACATAACAACACTGTACAAAATCGTACAAAATTAGGAGGAGATTTCTATGCCATGCGAGGTGTATCCTTTAGACAGATTATGGAAAATGTCTTTAAACAAGGCCTCTGAGATATTTAAAAATGAAAGCATACAAATCGGTATACTAACTCTTGCACCAAAGACTCGCCTTCCAGAAGCAGGTTTTAGCATACATGAAGAATTTCATGAATTTGCATACATAGTAGAAGGAGAGGTAACCTTCGTGTCAGAGTCTAAAAAAATCCATCTTAAGAAGGGCGATTTTATGTACAATGAGCCCGGAACTCCTCACTATACTGAGAACATCTCAGATACACCAGCAAAGATTTTATGGTTTTTAGTTCCCAAATAAAACTACAGGAGGGACAGTTAAATGGAAAACACAACTATCACGCTGGTATAAAAAAGAGAATGCAGGACAATATACTCATTTCGACATTACAAGGAGTTTCTATTGACAATCAAGCATCAAAGCAAAAAAGCATTTTTGATCACACAGATTTATCTTGTTAATTTAGTGAAATAATGAGTATCCTAAGACTTCTCTATAGTCCAATGGTTCAATTGTTAATGCTTCTGCAGTCTTCTTAAACCAAAATTTAAGAGACATTGTTAAATGTCCTACTGTTTCCGCAAAAAGTAAAGATGTAGCACTAGTTCCAATCAAGACTAAAATCAGTTAAACTAATTGAGCTAGAACTACACCGAGAGAAAAAGCTAAGATTTATAAGGGTTCCAAAATATCTCCAACCGAGGCGAGACCGGTGGAGCGAGAGATCACCGAAGAGAAACTTAAGAAGTATTTTGAAATCACAAGAAAAGCCCTTGAGACGCTTGAGATAGCAGTCCATGAAAAAAGTCTTCTCTTCTCTGTAGCGCAAGACTTTTTAACCATGGCAAAGAGCTACTATAGCGACGCTGAATACTACTACAAAAAAGGAGATTACGTCACCGCATTCGCTGCTTTGAACTACGCTCATGGTTTTATTGACGCAGGAGTGAGGCTTGGAGTGTTTAAAGGAGAAGATGATAGACTATTCGCATTCGGGTGAGGAAGATGGGAGATTATATAGTCGTCCTTGAGGCTCCAATAATAGTGAGAGACGTCGAAAGTCCGGATGATGCTATAAACGTTGCTGTATCAAAGGTGGCGAAGGCTCTAAACAAGGAAAAGCTCGACTTTGTGAGGGTTGAAATCGGTTATTCTCAGTGCCCTGTGTGCGGTTCGCCCTTTGAGAGTGCTTTTGTTATTGGAAGCGTGGGCCTGGTTGGGATTTATTTGACGCTTAAGGTGTTTAATGCCCAAAGTCTCGAACATGCAGAGAGGATCGCCAAAGCTGTGGTTGGAAAAGCCCTGAAAAAAGTGCCTTTAAAGGTTTTTGAGATTAAAGAGCTCCACAATGGAAAAGAGGAAGAAGGAGTAGAGGTTAACGACAACAACGGCGTTTGAATCTTCGTGTTTTTTCATTTTTTGCTGGGATTTATAATTTGGGATTTATCGTTTTTAGCCTTTTTTAGGCAAAACTTTTAAGCTTCCTTGTTGCAAGGGACAACATAACTTTTGGAGGTTTTTGAGATGGCAAAGTTCATCTTTGTAACGGGTGGAGTAGTGAGTGGTCTTGGAAAGGGGATAACAAGTGCTTCACTTGGAATGCTCATGAAATCAAGAGGCTTTAGAACGACGAACATCAAAATAGACCCGTACATCAACTACGACGCCGGAACTATGAGCCCATACCAGCACGGAGAAGTTTTTGTGCTTGATGATGGAGGAGAGGTCGATCTTGATCTCGGAAACTACGAGCGCTTTTTGAACACAAACCTAACATTCGACCACAACATAACAACCGGAAAGGTTTATTCTTCCGTCATAGAAAAGGAAAGAAGAGGCGATTACTTAGGTGCAACCGTCCAAGTTATCCCTCACATCACCAACGAGATAAAGGATCGAATAAGGAGAATAGCCGAGGATTACGATGTGGTCGTTGTAGAAATAGGGGGTACGGTGGGAGATATAGAGAGTATGCCATTCCTTGAGGCAGCACGTCAAATGCAGCTCGAAGAAGGAAGGGAGAACGTGGCTTTTGTCCACGTAACTTATGTTCCAAAGCTTAAAGTTGTTGGAGAGCAAAAAACAAAGCCCACACAACACAGCGTTAAAGAGCTACGCTCACTGGGAATTCAGCCGGATGCAATAATAGCCAGAAGTGAGGATCCGCTTGAGGAAGGGGCTAGGAAGAAGATAAGTCTGTTTACAAACGTGCCTGAGGAGGCCGTAATAAGCGCTTACGACGTTGAGGACACCTATGAAGTTCCACTTCTGCTTGAGAGGGAAGGGCTTGGTAAATACCTGACCAGAAGGCTTGGGCTAGAGGATAGGGAACCAGAGCTAAGGGCATGGGAAGAAATGGTCAGAAGGTACAAATGCTTGAAGGAGGAAGTTGAGATAGCAATCGTAGGAAAGTACGTTAAGCTTGCCGATTCATACCTCAGCATAAAGGAAGCATTGAAGCACTCAAGCGTTGCCAATGATGTGAAAGTAAAAATAAGATGGATTGAAGCGGAAGACTTAGAAAAAGAAGGGTTTAAACTTCTTGAAGGGATTCACGGGATAATAGTTCCGGGCGGATTTGGAGCAAGAGGAAGCGAAGGCAAGATTATGGCCATACAATATGCGAGAGAAAACGATATTCCATTCTTGGGAATATGCTTTGGGTTCCAGCTAACCGTTGTGGAATTCGCAAGGCATGTTCTTGGTCTCGAAGGGGCAAATTCAACTGAGATAAACCCACAAACTCCGCATCCAGTTGTTGATCTCATGCCAGAACAGAGAGGCCTTGATAAGCTTGGTGGTACAATGCGACTTGGAGCATATCCAATAAAAATAAAGAAGGGCACTCTCTCCCACAGGGTCTATGGTAAGGAGCTCATCTACGAACGCCACAGGCACCGCTGGGAGGTAAACCCAGAGTACATTGAACAACTTGAGAAAGCAGGTCTTGTTTTCAGCGGCATAGCTGGAGACGATGAGAGAAGAATGGAAATTCTCGAGCTGCCCGAGAAGCACTACTTTATAGCAACTCAATTTCATCCGGAGTTCAAATCAAGACCCATGAACCCGGCACCGGTGTTCAGAGGATTGGTAAAAGCGGCAAAAGAGAGAAAAGGCTAAAATTTAAACTCTTCTATTGTCTCTTCTTCGTATCTTCTCTTTGAAAACTCAAGGTAGAGCATCAATCCCCCAATGGCCACTAATGCTTGGATTATAGCTTGAAATGGAGCCTGCAGAAGATTAGCTACTAAATTCGCCACAAAGTCAGTTCTCCCCAAGAACAGGAGGCCAACGAAAGATGCCGGAACCGCTAAAAGGAAAAAGATTGACAAAACAAGCAACACCCCAAAAGTCATAGAAGAGAGTTTGTTTTTGAAAGCTAGTGAAAAGCATCCCAAAGAAGCGCTGATGGAGTTGCTTAACACGTAAATAGGCACCGCCATTGAGCTTGCCCCTAGTACAAACAAGGCCAGAGGCATTTCAACCAAGATGAGGAGAAGAATTAACGCTACGCTCCCTGAGAGAAAGATTAAGGCACTAAACAAAAATAAGGGAACTAAAAGGATTGCAGAGCTTATAATCCCAATAATTATGGTTATCAGAAACACCTGAAAAACGTGCATTATGCCTTCATGTATCAGATCAATAAGGGAGTATCTTTCCCCTTCTTCTGCCATTAAAGCACCTTTTATCATAGCATATTCGCTCAGAGCCTGAAGGAGAAGGGAAATGAGCATAAAAACCAGCAAAAACTTAGAGAAGTTTGCAAGTTCGGTAAACATTTCCTCAGAAAACGCGCCGTGCTCTTCAAAGATAATACTCTCATTACTGCTTTCTGGAAGTTCAGAAAGGCTTTCAAAGGCTGGCATTTCCTTTACAAGATAGGCAGAAATTGGGCTTAAAATAATCGAGATTATCAGTGGAATCAGCAAAAGCTTGGGATTTTTTGTAATAGTAACAATGGTTCTGGCAAAAGCGTTTACAGCCCCCATCTGCACCACCAGGGAAGATAGAAGAGTTATGGTTTTAAGGATTTTGGAAGGGAAAAGATTTATAAGCAAATTCCTAAAATGCCCATAGGGTTAAGATCATCATGAGGTGAGAGTTATGGCTATCTGGCAGGGAAGATCACTCAAAAAGCCTTCAGGTGGAAGGATTATACTCGCAAGAAAGAAGAGAAAGAGGGAGCTCGGAAGAGAGCCGGCCTTCACAAGGGTGGTTGAAGACAAGGAAGAGAGGAAGATAATCAGAACATATGGCGGCAACAGAAAAGTCAGACTCGTAAAGGCACTTTACGCAAACGTCTTTGAGAACGGAAAGGGCAAGAAGGTAAAAATCCTTAGCGTAGTTGAGAACCCAGCCAACAGACAGTACGTTAGAAGGAACATCATTACAAAGGGCGCAATAATACAGACAGAGGTTGGAAAGGCAATAGTTACTTCAAGACCGGGGCAAGATGGTGTTGTAAACGCAGTTCTCATTAAGGAAGAAAACGCCTGATTTCTTTCTTTTCTCGTGAAACTTTTATATACCTGAACTTCCTATTTATTCCGGTGTAGTTAATGGAATATTCACGAATTGAGAAAATACTTGCGAGTTTGTTTGTTGTTTTTCTCCTTCTGGCGAGCATAAACTTCCTCAGGGAGCTCGAGAACGTTCCCCAAAAGCCAAACTATGAGTATTATCAGGAAAAATACGGAATAAAACCCCTTCTCGAAAATCAAAGCCGCTTAATGGAACTCGACAGACAGCTCTTCGAGATGTATCAAAAGGCAGAAAATAACTTAACTGAGGCAGAGAGGGTTTACCTCTTCAAAAGGGAGGAATACAGAGTTGCACTTGAGAGCGGGAATGCAACGGAGGAGTTAAGAGTCGAATATCTGAGAGCGAAAGAAGCCTATGAGAAAGCCTATTTCCAATATCTTGGGGCAAAAAGCGCCTATGAACAGACCCACAGAAAGCTGGAGGATATTAGCTCAAAGATTCAGGAGCTCATGCAGAAAGCAAACGAGGAATATAGAAGGGCCTACAATGCCTACAGGCTTAAGGTTCTCATGTTAAAGCTTTTATTTGCCATTCCCGTTTTCATAGTGTCGCTTTTGCTCCTTCGGAGGTACAAAAACATCTACACCTCTTCTCTGATAGCGTATTCTTCGCTGTTGCTTATTTACCTGCTCCTTTCCGCAATATGGAGCACGGTGCAGCTTATAGGTCTAAGCCTCTTTGGAGCACTTGCTACGCTCTTAGCCCTCTACTACCTAAGAAGAGAATACTTCAAGCCTGAAAGGGTCTATAAGAGGAGAATTGCCCAAAATAAATGTTATAACTGTGGCTTTCCCGTGAAGGATGACTATTTATACTGCCCCAACTGTGGAGCAAAGCTAAAAGAAAAGTGTGAGCACTGCGGAGCTTTGAAGCCTATTCATCTTCAATTCTGCCCATACTGCGGGCAATAGCCTCCATTTCGGGCTTTATTATTTTTATCACCCTTTCTTTTAGCTCTTCTATTCCAAGCCCTTTTTCAGCAGAAATCCCTAGGGGCTCAATTCCCCTGCTTCTAAGGAACTCTTCTATTCTTTTTATCTTTTCATCATCTGCAATGTCTATCTTGTTTAGCACCACTATAAACGGAAATTCGCCAAATTCTTCGTATATTTCCTCAAAAAGGTGCATCTGCTCGTCTATTGGGAAGCCACAGTACTCACTTGGGTCAAAGATGTAAATTATCAGCTTGCCCAAATGCTTTAATGCCAAAATCGCCTGCTTTTCTATCTCGTTTCTTTCGCTCAATGGTCTATCTAAGAGGCCAGGCGTGTCTATGACCTGATACTTCATCCAGTGCTCCTCAAACTGACCAACGTTTATTCCCTTTGTCGTGAAAGGATAACTAGCCACTTCAGGCTTGGCATTCGTGAGCTTTCTCAAAAGTGTGGACTTTCCAACGTTTGGATGGCCCGCTATTACTATTGTCGGAAGAGTGAGGTCAATCACGGGCATGTCCTTTAAAACGTTCCTAGCCTTGTTGAGATACTCAAGGTTGTCGGCTATGTCTTTTATGACGCTTGCTACTCTTCCATAGAATTCCCTTCTCAGCTGTGCAATCTCCTTTGGATCTCTTGAATACCGTATCTTCTCCATGTATCTCTCTTCTAATGTTCTTATGGTTTTTATTGCCCAGTTTATCGAAGCTAAAGCCTTATGAAACATCCTCCTATCAACCAGTATATCTAAGAGCTCCTGATAGAATGGAGGAAGGGTTGAAACACCTGGTGTCCTATCGAGAATTTTTCTAAGGTTATCCCTAATAACGTTTGAGACAGTCCTTATTCTAAGCTCCTCTCTTTGTCTCGCTTTACTAATCACACTCCCCCTTGGATTAAAGGCCGAAGCTGCTTTTTCAGCTCGCCTAAACGCTTTGTCAATGATTTCATCCGCTAGAAGTATGGTTGGCATTTTTTCAAATGGATTTTTCATACTCTCTCACCTTTCCTATTTTTCTCGCCTTTAGTGACTTTCTCAATAGGTTTTTAAAGGTGTTGATCACGCTCCTCTGCGGGCTGGAAGCCTCTAAGGGAGGAAAGCCCGCAAAGTTTATAAGCCCTGTGTTGCAGTTATTATTGATGATACCCAGCGGCATGTCCGTTGGGTGGAGGGCCCTCTGACCGGGCCGTATGCGGTCTATCGCAAGCCTGCCCCGTTTTGGGGCGTTCCCATGTTGGGAACCCTCGCCAAGGGGAGGCAGGTCAGAACCTCTCCAGTATTTTTGGAATCTCTTGGGGCTCAAGGGCGGTCTCGACAATATAGCCCTTCTCCACCAAAATTTTATTGAAGAGTTCTTCTCTCCTCCAGCCGTCTAAAGTAGAGTCCCCATAAAACATGACCTCCGGGAGAAGAAGCACTCCCAGCTCAACCTCCGGAAGCTTTTCAACTTCCCTAAGGACATCATAAGCCGTTAATAAACCGGCAGTACCTATATTGCCCCCGAAGAATTCATTTTTGACCATTGCGACATTAATTTTTGGGAAGAGACGCTTGATTTCTGGATAAGCCAGCTCTCCGGTGAAGATGTAAGTTGGTAGAGAGGGCTCAACGTCAAAAGGCTCTAGGGGAATCTTGAATTCCCCAAGTAGTGCCTGAAATATTGGGGGAATAACTACCTTTAGGCTGAGCTCTTTCTGCTTCTCAAGAACGACGTTCTTAACAAAGAGAAGCTCTTCCCGTGTTAATGCCCTCGTCCTTGAATATCTAGTTACTCCAATAGGGAAAAGTCTGGCTTCATGGACACCAAAGTCCTCCAAATCGTCCAAGATTTCCCCTATATCGGAAACGTTGTAGCCGGGAGTTAAGATTATATCCGCTATGACCCTAAAGTTCTCCACAACCTTAGGTAGAAGGTCAATAACCTTCCCAGCGTTTCTGTTTTTCATGAGCCTAATTCTTACGTCCTTCTTTGTGGTGTGGAGAGAAATCTGAATCTCATCAAGCCCCGCTGAGTGCAAACTCTCAATCCTCTTTTCATCAAAGCAAACGTTTGCACTAGTATCAGTCACCCTTATCCACAAATCATAGTGCTTTCTCGCATAGGCTATCCTGTTTTCGAGGTCAGGATCATTAAGAGTATCGTGCTTAGAAACGCGGTATATCATCTGAGGCGGATTCTGCACAAGGTAACAAAAAACACAATCATTCCC
>JAGGWM010000110.1 GCA_021157445.1 Thermococcus sp.
ATGCTATTTTGTCGTCGCATTTGTAAGTGTTGCAGGAAAACTTTGCTTGGGGAAAGTGAAGACCAACAAACTGCCGCTCGTCCAAAAGAAATACTATTTCCTTCTGCGTGGATTCGGCAACAATTTTGGCGGTTTCTCTGGTTATGACGTTTTCAGGGAGCCAGTAACCCACAACCTCCCTATCTTTGATAAAAGGTTCGTAAAAATCAAAAGAGATTCTTGCAAGAATTTCCTGTTCAAAAGTGCTGAGGTGGGGCATTATTGGGTGAAATGGCGTTGTAGGAACAGGTTCTACTTTGTTCATAAGCAAGTCAATTATTTCCCCATATATCCTTGGTTTGTACCTTAGGATCATGTAAAGCGTGAATGGCTCGAAGTCGACGCTCACACATCCAGGTTTTAGAGATCCTAAAGCATCGCTGGTGTATTCATATGCCTTAATAACGGTTCTTGTCCAGTTTCTGGATTTCACTTCTATGTCTCTTATTTTTAGGGATACTGGACTTAATCGTTCTGAATATTTTATAGGATCCCATCCAGAGCCATCGTGAATATAGATGATATCACCGGGCTGGTAAGCATGAAAATGGTATCCAAACTTCTGGTACATTGCATCACCCTAAAGGTTTAAAGTTGAAGTAAGTATTAAGAGTTGCGGTGGTTTTATGGAAAAGCTGAAACCATATCTGGAGGATATAAATCGTAAAGCGGATTATGCAGAGGAGCTTTATGGTATTAGAATAAGATATGTTCCCCTTGTACTGGAGGAAAGAACGATTGTATTTGACAGGCAGAACTGGAAAATAAAGGTTTTAGAGGAGGAAAGATGCCTTTCTCCGGAGGAGGTAGAAAGGCTTGGAGAGAAAATTCTGGAGAATATCAAAAAAGGCGTTATAGAGCTCTACCTGACGCTTACCTTTGGAGAAGACGTGGGACTGGGAGAAGGCTAACCTCCATAAACTACTGGGAGTACCTTTAAGGTATCCCCGTCCCTTAATGGATAATCTTTTGGGATCTTCCTTTCATTCAAAATTAAATGGTGCTCTGAATCGCTTATTTTCAAGATTCTGAGGATATCCTCGGCGGTGGTTATTTCTTTAACTTCTAGCTCAATCTCTGTGCCGTATTTTAGAGCGAGTTCCCCATAGAGCTTAACCTTTATCTTCATTCTTGAGCTCCTCCAGAAGCTCCTTTAGCTTTATGTATATTCCTTCGGGAGCTTCTTTTAAGGGTGAGATCTTTATTTTGGGTTTTTCCAGCCCTATGATTAACTTTTCAAAGAACTTAATTGCATTCTCCAAAGCTTCCTCTTCCGTCGCTCCGGGGGGAATGTCATTGTCAAAATAATACCACATGTCTCTCTCCTTATCATATAAAGCCAGGCTCGGGAACCATTCTCCGCACTCTCCTCCTATGCTGAGCTCAATCATGAGCTTGTCGTTTTCAAGAAAGCCTTGCTTAAGCTTTTCACGCCACATTATTTCCACCAGAAAAGGGTAAAGATAGAGGTTTAAAAAACTTTCAGCACTTTTCAAATTCAACCTTTGTTGGGGTTGGATTGGCCAAATTATCGCTAACTGGACAGCGCTCCTCAACCTGTTCAACCCACTTCTTAAGGGTTTCCTCATCTGCGTCTGTCTTTACTTTAATTTTAACTCTGATCTCTTTATATCCTGCCCTTTGAGTTCCTTGGCCGTAGAGTTTTCCTGGGTTAAAGACGCCTTCAACTTCAACGCTTAAGTCTTCAATGTTTATTCCCATGTCCTTGGCAACAAGGGTTCCGACGATGTTTATGCACCCTGCAAGAGCGGCAAGAACGTAGTCTATTGGACTTGGGGCTTCTCCACCGAGCTTGTCCATTACTATCTCGAAATCTCCAGCTTTGGCCTTCATTTTTGTTGGGGAGAGCCTTTCCCCCACAATTTTTATAACCATGTCTTTGTACTCAACCATAACATCACCGTTATATTTTTGGCAATAAAGCCTTAAAAAGTTCATCAAAACCAAAAGTTTGAAAGAAAAGGTTAAAGGTCCAGGCGCTTTTTGATTCTTTTGACTTCCCTCTTTGCCTCTCCAAGCCCGAGCTTCTCCAGCACTTCTTCTTTTGGAATTCCGTTTTCGTCGTAGCCAACCTCTTCGTAGTACTGCTTCACCTTTGATTTTATCTCCTCTTTACTGGGTGCTTTTCCTCTAACTGGCCCGCTTGGCAATGGTTCATAGAATCTTGGAGGATTGTCATCATCTTTCCTCGGATCCCAGTACACGTCTGGCCCACCAAGGAGTAGAAGTATTCTCTGGAGGTGGATTATCCTCAGGCCAACTTCGTTAAACCACCCTTCGGGAGTTATGTTAAAACCCGTCAGGGCGTTTCCAAACTCCAATATCCTCTCGAATCCCGGTTTTGTGATGAACATACACACAACAGCTGAGTCATAGAATGCGTTTACCATTTCTCCCTCATAGCTCTTTGCTGGAAGAGTAGCGATTGAGGTGTGGTCTCCCCCTTGGACTGAAACGGCATAGCTTATGTCCTTTGTATAGTCAAGTTCGCTCCTTATTCCATGAGCCCCAACACCGATTCCCTTTACGTGGACTGCGTATTTGGTTGCATCTACTCCCTTCATCTCGGAGATCTTTAGTGCAGCTCTGTATGTTCCTTCAGCCAGTATTTTTCCTATTCCCTTTTTCTCAGCTATTAGGTGTAAAAGGTTGGCAAATGCCTTTTCATCTCCCCAGTTAAGCTCAAAGCCTATATCTTCCTTTGTGAGAATTCTCCTTTGATAAAGCTCTGCCGCAAATCCCAAGGTATTGCCGGCATTTATTCCGTCCAATCCAAGCTCGTCCACAAGGTAGGACAAGTAAACTATTTTTTCAGGGTCAAAGATTCCAAGGTTTGTCCCCATATATGCCTGGAGCTCGTAGTCAGGTGCATCTGTGATAGCCCCTTTGTATGGGCCGTATCTTAAGTAGGAAATTTTCATGCAGTTTACTGGGCAGCCGTAATCTGCCCAATATTTCTTTATCCAAGCCTTGTTTTCAAAATTAATCACGCTTATTTCTTCGTTATTGTGATACTCCTCCTGCCAGTTCCTTATCGGCTCGCTTGACCTATCGTGTCCTACGCTGTATCCCCCCGCTCCAGTGCCCCATTCTCTAAAGGTTGTCATGGAGAATAGCTCTTTCCAAAATTCTCTGAGAA
>JAGGWM010000170.1 GCA_021157445.1 Thermococcus sp.
AGCTTTTTCAGAAGAAGAAAGCGAGAGCAGAGAAAAACGAAAAAACCGGAGAAAAGATTGTCATGAACAGGATATTTGGGGTAGTAAACTTTCCCATAGTTTCAAGAAATCCCTACCTGGATTTCTATGAGAAGTTTTTGGGGATTCAGCAGGATTTTCACGAATTAAAGGTCATGGTTCTTTCAATAAAACCTTTTGAAGCTGAAAACGAAAGGCTTTTTGAGAATAGGCTTTTTAAAGGGATCTTGCATGAAATTGGCCATGCTTTTGGACTGAATCACTGCCAAGAGAACTGCGTTATGAACCCTCCGAAAGTCATTAGTGAGTGGGACTTAAGGAGAGAAGATTTTTGTGAAAAGTGCTTTTTGGAGCTGAAAAGAAATGTTAAAGGGAAAGCGGATTAGCGTTATTATTCCAGCCTACAACGAGGCGAAGAGGATTGGGAAAGTTCTTTCAAAAATTCCCGAATTTGTTGATGAGGTTATTGTTGTTGATGATGGGAGCGAAGACAGCACTTCCGAGGTCGCAAAAAACCACGGAGCAGAAGTCATCAGAATTGAGGAAAATCAAGGGAAAGGTGCGGCAATGAGAGAAGGAATTAAAAAGGTAAGCGGGGATATTGTAATTTTTATGGACGCAGATGGCCAACATAATCCGGAAGAAATTGAGAAGCTCGTTTCTCCTATTTTAAAAGGTGAGGCAGACTTCGTCATAGGCTCCCGATTAATAAAAACACAGGGAAAAAGGCCACTTATTCGGAAGATAAGCAATTTTCTGAGCACGAGCTTAATAAAGATCAAGCTGGGGATTGATGTCAAGGACACCCAAAGCGGGTTTAGAGCAATCAAGAGGGAACTCCTGCCAGAGATAGAGAGCAAAAGGTACGAGGTTGAAACGGAGATTTTAATAAAAGCCGCAAAAAAGGGAGCAAGAGTCAAAGAAGTTCCGGTGGAAAGAATATACGGAATTGAGACCGGCCACTTTAGGTTTGAAGACGTTTTGAGGTTTCTCCGCTCTCTTATTAAGTACTGAGGTGATAACATGGAAGAGGCCATACTCGAAGCCATAAGGCTTGCCGTCACAAAAATTCCCGATGATGTTGTTAAGTCTCTCCAAGAAGCCTACAAGAGGGAAAATACACCAACTGCAAAATTCAACCTTGAAAACATTTTAAAAGCCATCGAAATTGGAGAGAAGGAGCGAATTCCGGTGTGCCAGGATACCGGAACTGTAACTTTCTTCGTAGAAGCTGGAGTTAGAAATCCCTACCTTGGAATGATCAAAGAACTCATAAACTCTGCCTTAGAAAAGGCAACAAGGGAAATTCCTCTAAGACCGAACAGCATTAATGTTCTCACGAACAAAAATCTTGGAAACCTTCCAATCGTCCACTGGGAACTCGTAAATGGAGATAGGATAAGAATAGCTATTCTACCAAAGGGAGGAGGAAGTGAAAATTGTTCTGCTTTAGCAATGCTAACTCCCGCTGAGGGGTTTGAAGGTGTGAAGCGGCTCGTCATTGAGAAGGTTAAGGAATGCGGTGGAAAGCCCTGCCCCCCAATAATCCTTGGAATCGGAATTGGAGGAAGCTCAGATTTGGCATTAAAGCTTGCCAAAAAAGCCCTCTTAAGACCCCTGGGAGAAAGGCATAAAGACGGAAGAATAGCAAGATTTGAAGAGGAGCTCTTAGAGGAGATTAATTCTCTCGGAATTGGTCCCATGGGAATGGGAGGAAAAACGACTGCATTAGATGTTAAGGTTGAAGTTGCTCCCAGACATCCGGCGTCATTTCCAGTTGGGGTTGTATTCCAATGCTGGGCTCACAGAAAGGCATTCCTAGAGATCAGCGAAAATGGAGAGGTGAGAATATGGCAGTAGAGCTTACAACCCCACTAAGCGAAAGGGAAATATTAAAGCTTAGGGCGGGAGACGTTGTTTATCTCTCCGGAGTAATATACACGGCAAGAGACCTCGCACATATGAAAATAATCAAAGAAGGAGCTCCTTTTGACCCAAGAGGAGCAGTAATATATCATTCTGGGCCTGTAGTTAGGAAGAAAGAAAATTTTGAGATAGTCTCAGCAGGCCCAACAACAAGTGCGAGGATGAACAAATACCTAGACAAGATCTTGGATATGGGCGTCAAAGGCATCATAGGGAAGGGAGGAATGCAGCCAGAACCTTTTGGGAAATACAGGGCTGTTTACTTTGCCTTTACTGGAGGCGCTGGTTCCCTTGCGGCAAAAAGTATAAGAAGAGTGGTAGAGGTTTATTGGCTAGAGGAGCTTGGAATTCCTGAGGCCGTGTGGGTTCTAGATGTTAAGGATTTTCCACTCATAGTGGGGATAGATGCCTTTGGAAATTCGCTATACTCTAACCACCGCTGAGGACGGGCATAACTTTTATTTCATCACCTTCCTCGACTATGGCATTTCCTTTTGCAGGCTTGCTGTTAATGAAGATTATCTTGTCATGAAATTCATCATACCTTGGAATTATCTCTCTAAGTATCTCATCCACCTGTTTGGGTTCATTGAGTTTTATTTCAAGCTCTCTGGCTTTAGCGAGATGGGCAAAAGCCCCCATAAGCCTGATCTTCACCATCTTAATCACCTTTTTCGGTTTTTATTTTGCTATTTTCATGTTACTAATAAGTTTTGGAGGGTCATAAACATTCTGTCCATTATTTTAAAGTGTAAAGTGTACTAACATTAAAAAGTCACTCTGAATATCTTTTCATAGTTAACCAACAAATTTTATATAATAATATTGACTTAATATCATGTGTAATTCCCTAATTTGAGGAGCAAATGAAGAAGCGAGCGTTACAGGCCACTCGCATAGAGTGTAGGGGAGATAGTGAAAAAGTGCGAATACTACGAATGGTGGGATTAATGGAAGAAACAGTCACTCTACGCATTTATTTTTATAAGGGGCTTATCGCTTTGGCCACAATCACCTTAGTGTTGTCATTTATGGAATGGGGAGTGTCCAAATCATGGGCCTATTTCTATTATTTCTTGAGTGCTATAATGATCCTTGAAAGCCTTCATCAGCTTGGAAAAATATCTTTAAAAACGCTGATACTGGTAACATTCTTCCTTTTGTGGATTTTGGTAC
>JAGGWM010000184.1 GCA_021157445.1 Thermococcus sp.
CCACAGGCAAAACCGTACCAGATTCCTCCTAATCCATAGGTGGCTCCCCAGCTAGCTCCTCCTAAGATGAAAGCCACCACCATAGTGAGTGGCTGCCAAGGTTGCGGTGGTTAATGCTAACCCTAGTCTTCTTCCGGCCACTAAAAAGTCGGCCGAGGTTTTAATGTACTTCCTTGCATATGCTGAAACTCCTAGCATTGCTCCCATGTACAACACGAGTGTCGTCCAAACTACGTCCATTTTTCTGCACCTCTTGAAAGTACAAACCAAAAATGATTGAAAGTTATTTAAAATTTTTGGGAAAACTGTTGGCAAAATGACAAAAATTATTAGATAAACATTCTAAGAGCAAGAAAGAGGATTAAAACTGCGAGAGTTAATACAATCGTGACCCCGATTCCCTCTTCTTCTCTAAGCCTATAATGAGCTAAAATGGCATTCGCCATTATAGCGGGGGGCATTGAAGCCTCAACCAGCACTGGGTAGAAGATCTCCGGATTTGTTCTTAGTGTTGAAACAACAAAAACAAAAGGGAGGACTATTCTAAACGTTCCCACCTCAAGGAGCTTCCTCCATTCAAACTTCTGAAGGTTTATACGGGAGCCGAAGTAAATGAGAATTGCAGGAATGCTCCACCAGCCGATTTCGTTCATAACACCTAGCAATCCTGGGGAGAGCTTAATTCCTAGTAACACAAGGGACAAGGCGAGTAAATTAGCACTGGTGGGTGGAAACTTAAGTGCTTTTACAAGGCTTTCCCTGAGCGAAGCTTTTCCACTTGAATAATGCGCAGCAACGAAGGTCACTATTGGAAGGACTATCAAGGTGTTTGTACTTGCATAGATAATTGCGGGAGTTAAATCGTCCAAAAAGAGGCTCGCTATTGGAAACCCCATTGCCACCGTATTTGGATACGTTGAGAGTATCATCAAAGCACCTTGCCATTTTTTGTCCTGCACGAAAAACCTCCCATAAAGGAAAGATGCTCCAAGGCTGAGGGCAATGATCAAGAAGACGTACAAGAATACTACTCTAATTTCTATGAGGTAGTCAATGTCCTTTGAGGCAACGTTTGAAAAGACGTAGAGAGTTAAAAGCACCTGCGAGGCAAACCTATTTAAATAAACAAAGGGTACCTCGGATTTTACGACCCTCCGAAGGATAAGGCCTATGCCTATTAAAGCGAGCATTTCATAGATGTTCATGCTCTTAGGTAAAAGGAAGATTTAAAGAATTTTTCGCTTAGCTGATCATTCTCTCTTCATTTTCAGATTATCCTTTTCTAGGTCTTCAAACCCCTCAGTACCTGTCCCATGTCAATCGCTTAGCCAGATGCTATCGTCTCCAAAATAGTTCAGCTTAACAACAAAGAGCCTAAATGGCTCTTCCCCTTCGTTTACAACCCAGTGAATTGTTTTTGGCTTTACAAGATAAATATCACCGGGCTTGGCATTATACTCTTCTTTTCCAATGCCAAGTTTCGCATCACCGCTGATTATGTAAAAAAGCTCGTATTGCTTCTCATGATAATGCCTCGGCACTTTTTGCTTTGGCTTTATTTCAACTATCTGAGCATAACTCCCCTCCGGAAGCTCTCCTCCAAACAGAGGTGCCTTTCTATATGTGCCCCTATCAATAAACTTCCCGATTTCCGCCCTCATTTCACTCCCCAGTGTTACATACCAAAGTTATGTTTAAAAATCCTTCATTCAACCCTCACACATGATTATACTCGGAGTGCACGATGGGCATGATGCAGGGGCAGTACTATTCACGGAGAAAGAGATCCACGCCATAAATGAAGAGAGATTAAACCGAATAAAGAAGTATCGCGGATTTCCAGAGCTCAGCATAAAGAAAGTCTTGGAAATGGGGAAGGTACATCCAGAAGACGTGGACATAATAGCGGTGGCTGGCCTTTTCAGGAAGAAATCTCGATTGTTGGAGCTAGAAGAACGCTTAAAGTCCATATTTGGCAAAGACTTCAAAAAGAAAGTTCTTTTTGTTGAGCACCATCTCTGTCATGCTGCTTCCGCTTATCTCACCTCAGGATGGAGAGAGGCCCTGGCATTGAGTATAGATGCAGCAGGTGACGGATTAAGCTCTTCTATCTACATCGGAAGAGACGGTGAGATGATAAGAATAGGCCAGAGCACCTATTTAGACTCTCTCGGAGATTTTTACGCTTCCATTACTGAGCTCTTGGGTTTTAAACCAATGAGACATGAAGGGAAGGTCATGAGCCTAGCCGCTTATGGAAGGCCAGCGTATGACCTCTCGAACATCATCGAACTTAATGGATTGAGTTTTGAAAACAAGCTCAAGGTTGTTGGAGTTGAAGCTACAAAAAAGCTGGCCGAGTTCTTTAATTATCCCTTTTCCAAGGCTAAGGAAATCGCCCAGCAGATGAAAAAGGGTAACCTTGATGGAAAACTACAGAAAAAGGCAATTGGGATTGCGGCCTCAGCCCAAACACATCTTGAAAAGCTTCTCGATGAGCTCGGGTTAAAACTTAGAAGTTACAACTTAAAACTTGCCTACGCTGGAGGAGTTGCACAAAATGTAAAGGCAAATGCCATCCTAAGGAAACATTTCCCCGAGTTGTGGGTCTTTCCAGCTATGGATGATGCTGGCTTGGCTTTTGGTGCCGCGGCTTTTGTGAAGGCACAATTGGAAAGGTTAGATGGAAAGTGGAAGCCTTTTAAACTGAAGCACGTGTATTTGGGACCCTCTTATGACGAAAGCGAAATTGAGTCCCTCTTAGGAGCAGAGAACCTAAAATTTGAGTACCGCGAAGATGTAGAGGAATTTGTAGCAGAAATGCTCTTGGAAGGAAAGCTCGTGGGCTTTTTCCAAGGAAGAATGGAGTATGGACCAAGAGCGCTCGGAAATCGATCCATCCTTGCGAATCCAAATGACAAGGAAGTTGTGAAAAAACTTAACGTGGCGTTAAATAGAGATGTCTTCCAGCCTTTTGCCCCTTCAATGCTGGAGGAGAGAATCGAAGATTACCTCCAAGACCCCTATCCAAACAAGTTCATGACAATGAGCTACAAGGCAACGGAAAAAATGGTAAGGGAAGCTCCGGCAGTTGTGCACGTTGACGGCACTACAAGACCCCAGACCCTCCTCAGAGACGACAATCCGAGGTATTATGACGTAATAAAACGTTTTGAGAAAGAAACCGGTGTTGGAATTGTCCTAAACACGAGCTTTAATATGCATGGGGAACCAATAGTTTGCTCTCCAGCAGATGCCATTAGGACTTTCAAGAAAGC
>JAGGWM010000175.1 GCA_021157445.1 Thermococcus sp.
AGCCTGCACAATGTTTTAAATCTCCACGAGACAAATTTTAATGGTGGTATCTGTGGAAATCCTAAAACATTTGAGCAGGTTTCCACCTCGTTATGGCCCTGAATGGGGAAGCGGCGGAATATTTGGCTTGAGATATCACAACGATGTTCTATACTTCACGTTGGCATTTGAGGCTCAGGCTCACTTTATACGAGATGATTCAAAGAAGGTATATGAATTTGACCTCGTTGGTGAAAAACCAACTTCAGGTGGAGATACCTATAATGCAGTTGAGACAGTTGACGAGTTTATTTACTTTGGCGGATGGGTGCATGCTCCAGCGGTTTATGAGGGAAAGAATGAGAAGTCAACAATAAGCTTTGTCAACAAGTACTCCCACGTTCACGAGTATGACACAGAAAACGACGAGGTAAGGCTTCTATGGAAGGACTCAATTCACCACAAGACCGATTGGGCAGGAGAGGTAAGCGATATAATATATGATCCCTACGAAGATAAGCTCCTTATAGCAAGGGAGGATGGACATGCCAACCTCGGCATATATGAGCTTGACAGAAAAACCGGAGAAGCAAAGCTCCTTAATGAGAATCCCAGCCTTAAAGGAGCGCTCCTTCATGATACCGTATTTTTTGGAGTTGGGAAGAACTTTGACTGGGGAGTAAGGGAATTCCACGCCTTTGACCTAATTACTAGAAAATGGGAGGCCTTTCCGGTTGGTTCTTCTGTGGACGGGAACCCTCCCATAAGGCCAGTTTTGGGGGACATGGAGAGTGCATATAACAGGGTCTTTGCCTTTGTAAGGGGAGGAATGTTCGTTGGCAATCCCTTCAATGGTGAGGAGATGGCATTTCTTAGATTAATGGATTTTCCAAACTTTCACGGACCTTTGAGAACAAATGCCCTTCCAATAGGGGGAGGAATATTGATAGCCTACAATGCCCACCACGATGCAGTATATAGACCAATGGATGAGGAGTCCAAATTAATAGCAGAATTTACAAATACTATAAACTCTCCCTCCTTGCTTCTCTATATAGCTCCTCCAATGGTCAAGATAGTTGGTGTTTTTGGAGCACGAATAACGAGCATAGAAAAAGCCTTCGGAAAGATACTTCTTGGAACAAACACCACACCCAACACCGGAGCCCTAGAAGCGACACCTTTTGACACTGGTAACAGGGATATAGTGGTTCTTGACGAAGACGTGATCCAGAGAAGGCCTCCCGCTCTCAGCATCTCCCTTAACACTGCCCCCTTGGCAAAGGTGAGCGAACTCTTTGGAGCGAGGGCCTTTGGAGGAATATCCCTTGATGGATATAAAGAGGCAGAGCTGATAATAAATTCAAGCAGAGACAACAAATTAACAATATACGAATACGACCTTTCCCTCCCAGTTGAGAGGGCTTGCGAGGAGTTTATTGAAATTAAAAGCGGGAGAAACGTTATTGATTTGTCTTCATTCAGCGGCATAGTCTCGTTTAAGCTGGAAAAACCAGACATTACAGGAAAAATAAAAATAAAACTCCTTTAGCTTTTTGATTTTTAAAAATTTTAAAAAGGCAAAATCACGCAGCTAGTGTATTCTTCCAGCTCAAGCTGCTTTCGATGAGCTCTTGTGGAGTTAGCTCTTTTTCGCTGATAACTTCTGGTTCGAAGGGTTTAAGCATCTCCAAAAGCTTATCTTTTGACAGTTTTGCCTCGTCAAATATCACATACCCGGTCTTGGAATATCCATTGATGAAGACCCTATAGACGGCTAAATCAAGTGAAAGTTTGTACTGCATCTCTCTAGCTTCGTCAGAAGTTATTTTGTCGAATTTAAAATCTATTCTCTTCATTGCCCCTCACCCGAAGTAGTTCTTTATGTCAATGTAGGTCTTCCTATAAGCCTCACTTCCCTTCATTTTTTCAATGAACTTCTTGGTTCTCACGTATTTGTCTTTCTGGTACTCCCAGTCTGGGTGGAGGGCTTTCCATTCCTCCCATGTGTAGCTGAACTGGGCTTGAACTTTATCCCTATAGAGCTCTGGGATTACATTAAAGGCACAGAAGGGCACAATTCTTCCGTCGGGCATGGCGTAGTGGATGACACAGCGCTCAACGCGCTCGACGTCATAGTTGTACTCGTCCATAAAGTGCATCATTCCGAGGAAGAGTGTCTTGTAGTGGAACTCACCAAGTGCTTCATATGTTCCATGTGTAAAGGCATTTCTCATGATTTTTAGCACGTCAAAGCTCTTTGGTGCATATTTCTCGTCATAAAATCTCTTGAATTTAAGGAATATTTCTGCCCCAAGTTTGAGTTTCTGAAATCTTCCAAGGGATTTCCATTTTTCGATCTCTTCAGCTTTACTTTCAAGGAACTCTACGAATCCCTCGACATCGAGAAATCTTGAAATTGGGATTACTCTGTCTTCATCGAGGAAGACATACGTTGCAGCTCCACAGCCAAAGTGTGATGTCATATAATATTTCCTGCCGGTAAATGCTTCGAAAAATCTCGCAATATGGCCGGCAATCGGTATTGGATACCAGTCATCCTTTGCTATGATCCCGTTTGTTTGTTCCTCTATTCTTTTTATTGCTCCTGGGATGGTAATCCTGAAGCGTTGCCTTTCTTTCTTTGGAACCCTACCCACAAGAGAAATGGGCTGAAAGTTAACTCCCCTCACTATGTCCAAGTGGTTAAGGCCAAAGTTTATTATAGCTCCAAGCTCGTGGTCGTTTACATTCCTTATGGTTGTGGGCACTAGAACAATTCCAGGTCCACCTGCTTTTCTCACATTTTCAAAGATTAAAGGAATCTCCCAGTGGTTCTTCCAGTTGGTCTTGGGTGTCATCCCATCGTAGCTTAGGTAAAGGGTATTGACGCCGGCTTCTCTAATCTTCTTCACAAGCTCCGGGTCGAAGGCAAGCTTTATGCCATCAGTGTTTAGCTGAACATGATCGTACCCTTCTTCCTTTGCAATTTTTATGATCTCTATGAGGTC
>JAGGWM010000178.1 GCA_021157445.1 Thermococcus sp.
CCTATAACCGGATGATATGAGACTCTTCCACACCCAATTGGACATGCAAAGCACGGATGATTTCTCACCAAATACTTTGCAGCCAAAGCCTCACCGCTCTGCTCGTAAGCGTACTTGAATACTCCAGTCTGGAAGTTGTATGTTGGGTAAAGGCCGTTTTCATTGATTATGTTCACTAGAACTGCAGTTCCATAATTTGGAAGGCCTCCGCCGGTAATTGAGTTCTCCTTTATCTTCTTTATCTTCTCCTTAACTACGCTCATGAACTTCTCCTTGTCAGCAAGCTCAACTTTCTTTGTTCCTCTAACAACGATGGCTTTGAGGTTTTTGCTTCCCATTACTGCCCCTACACCACTTCTTCCAGCCGCTCTGTGCTTGTCGTTCATTATGCTAGCAAATCTGACCAACTTCTCCCCTGCAGGACCTATACAGGCAACTCTCGCCTTTTTGTCACCAAACTCTTCAAGAAGCTTATCTGTAGTTTCTCCAACCCTCTTGCCCCATAGATGAGAGGCGTCTTTAATTTCCACATCCTCGTCTTTTATGCTTATGTACACTGGATGCTCCGCTTTGCCCTCAATAATGAGAAGGTCATAGCCTGCAAACTTGAGCTCCGGCCCAAAGAAGCCACCCGAGTTACTTGAGGCTATGAATCCCGTTAGTGGGGACTTTGTAACCACCATGTATCTGCCGCCAGTTGGAGCGGTTGTTCCAGTCAAAGGTCCGGTAGCAAAGATTAACTTGTTCTCTGGGCTGAAGGGGTCAACTTTCGGGTCTATTTCCTCCAAGAGAAACTTCGTTCCAAGCCCCCTACCACCAATGAACTCCTTTACGTCTTCTTCCTTCAGTTCTTCCACTTTTATTTCTCCCTTTGTTAGGTTCACTCTCAATATTTTTCCCATATACCCAAACATAGACCAACACCCCAAAACAAATGTCAATATATAATTATACTTTCTGGATTATAAAACTTGACGAAAATAAAACAATTTTCAGAAGAGGGAAATGTTAAACAACAATATTCACACATAGGGTGTTGTATTGAATAAACGTCTATCATAACCCCTTGTTAATGAATATATATTCACTAGTTATGAGTTTCTACTTTTTCGCACCAAATGTACTGTAACGAGAACTCTAACATGGGTTACTACTGCCAGTATAATAAAAATCCATTCTATTTTTCCTATCAAACAAAGAATCATTGTTATAAGTGCCCTTTCATCCCTCTTTCCAAAAAGATATCTCATTTGGGGAACTGCTTTATATATGTCAACAAAATATTCTCCTTTGTAACGCTCTGTTGAATAGCTTACCATAGCGGATCCAAAGAGAGCCAGAGATATTACTGCCCACCCCCATACATCAGGGTTTAGATGGAGGGCAAGTGCTAACAGCACAAAAAAGTCAACGTATCGGTCTAAAATAGAATCGAAATACCCTCCAAACTTGCTTGTTTTCATTGCAGCTCTCGCTATCTCTCCATCAACCCCATCGAGAATTGAATTTAACTGATACAACAGTCCACCAACAAAAGGACTAAAGAAAGCAGCAAAAGCCGCAACTATGCCCACCGCAAAGGAGAGCAGCGTCATGTGAATCGGTTCAACATAATCAACGAGAATTTCACTAATCTTTGTGGATATCTTTCTGTTTAAATATCTCGATACAACTCCATCTCCGCTGCCTTTTACAGCATTCTTTATCAAGAACTTCTTGGCTTTTTTAATGTCCTCTGGTGTGTCAATATCCATCCAGAAGAGCCCGCTTACCTCACTAACTTCCAATTGTGCCTCTTTAACGATTTCAGACAATTCCAAACTATCTTTTTCTTGGATTAGTTTTTTGATTACCTCAAAGATTCCCGCTTCAAGAACAAAAAATCCAGTATCTAACGCATCATACTCCTTCAGAGTCTTTCCGATCTCTGCCACCCTTCCATTTTCTATTTTTACCTTTGTAGCTTCCTCCATATTTGTGAACTTTCCTTCTTTATCAACCACAAGTCCCTTACCTTTCAAGGCTTTCCTGATAAATGCCTCTTCATAAATGTGATCGCTCATTACTAAAACGAACTTCTCTGAAATGTACGGACGAGCAAGATACAGGCTGTATCCATTCCCCTTTTCAGGAAAATTGTTAATTACAAGCCGATATCTAAAATTGTTTTTCTTTAAGAATTCCTCAAATTTCTCTTTGTATAGCGGGTTAGTGATGACTACAAACTCATCAATTCCCTGATTCTCAAGAATTTTCATTGTTCTGTAAAGTATCTCTCGTCCCACAACCTTTATTAATCCCTTGGGAGTTTCGCTGCTAAGCTCTCCCATTCGAGTTCCAAGTCCGGCTGCCAAAATTACCGCCTTCATTCCACATCATTAATATCTCCTCTTAGCTCTCTAAAAAGCTTTAGTATCTTCAAGCAAGTTTTTTTACGTTAAGATGTATATCGAAAGAATTAAAAACATTATAGGCTTAAATACACACAGGTGAACAAAAGATGACCGAGGAAATATTTCAAAAGGAAATCATAAAACAAATTTTGGGACATTACAGGAAGATATGGGCAATTGAACACGCTCAGAGCGTTCTTGGATGGGATATGGAAGTAAATATGCCCAAAATGGGAATAACCGAAAGAAGCACAGCCCAAGGAGAACTTTCAGTTTTAGCCCATAGCTTTATGCTAGAGCCAAAGTTTGTCGAGCTGGTAGAGAAGGCAGCAGAGGAAGAGCTGAACGACTACGAGAGAGGTGTTGTCAGAGTACTGCAAAGGGAGATAAGAATAGCAAAGGCATTCCCACCGGAGTTTGTTAGGGAGCTAAGCGAGGTCAGAAGCAAGGCAACTATGGCATGGGCTGAAGCAAAGGAAAAGGATGATTTCAAGAAGTTTGAGCCTTGGCTGGATAAGATAATAGAACTCACAAAGAAAGCGGCAGACTACCTTGGATATGATGAATATCCCTACGATGCCCTTCTTGACCTCTATGAAGAAGGCCTAAGAACAAGAGATCTGGAGCCGATATTTGAAAAACTGGAAAAAGAACTGAAGCCAATTCTTGAGAGAATACTTGAAGAAGGCAAAGTTCCCAGAGAACACCCCTTGGAGAAAGAAGAATACGACATTGAAGCTATGAAAAAGGTCAACTTGAAAGTTCTTGAGCTCTTGGGATATCCTTTGGGAACAAGAGGACGCTTGGATGTTTCTCCCCATCCGTTCACGACAGAGTTCGGAATTCATGACGTGAGAATTACAACGCGCTACGAGGGCTTTGACTTCAGAAGGGCTCTCTTAGCTGTAGTCCATGAATTCGGCCATGCACTCTATGAACTTCAGGTAGATGAGAGGTTTATGTTCTCCCCAATAGCTGGAGGTGTTTCCCTTGGAATTCATGAAAGCCAGAGCAGATTTTGGGAGAACATGATTGGAAGAAGCAAGGAATTTGTAGGATTAATTTACCCGATCCTCAAGGAGAACCTCCCATTTATGTCAAAATATACGGAAGAGGATATCTACAACTACTTCAACATAGTTAGGCCGGATTTCATAAGGGTCGAGGCTGATGAAGTAACATATAACATGCACATCCTCCTGAGATATAAACTTGAGAAGCTCATGGTGAATGAAGAAATTAAAGCCAGTGAACTGCCAGAGCTCTGGAACGACGAAATAGAGAGACTTTTAGGCATAAGGCCAAAGAGCTACAAGGAGGGAATTCTTCAAGATATCCACTGGGCTCATGGAACAGTCGGCTACTTCCCCACCTACAGCCTTGGAACACTTTTAGCAACACAAATTAGAAGCCATATCCTCAGAGATATTCCAGGCTTCTATGAAAAAGTCGCAAACGGAGAATTTGCACCAATAAAGGAGTGGTTAAGGGAGAAAGTGCACAAGTATGGAAGCATGTATCCACCAAAGGAACTACTGGAGCGGAGCTTTGGGGAGGGTATAAATCCAGAGTACTTTATAAGATACATAAAGGAAAAATATCTAGGCTGATTCCCCCTTTTCCATTATTGGTTCCACTTCAATCGCAACGACCCCATATTTCTTTTCTTCCTCTTCACTGTAAAACTTCCTATAGATTTTAACTCCTTCATCTATGCTTTTTGCATTTGGGAGGACTTTCTCCAACCCTTCCTTCTCGAGCATTTCTCTGAACGAAGAATAGACTCTCAAAGCCTTTACCTTTACCTTTAAGCGTCCCTCAAAAGTTATTATGTCTCCTGGCTTTATTTGTCTTCGCTTTTCATCGTACAATCTCCCTTCGATCTTCTTCTTACCCTCTTTTATTAGCTTTAAGTATTCTTCCTGAAGTCCCATTTCCCACTCCATTTTACATCACCAGGTATCTTAATAGCATTGGAGTAACCCGCAAAGCCCTTGCAAGCAATCGTGGATGTTTTACAAGAGCAGTTATCGTTTTTTTATGGTCATCGAAGTCCGCGTAGTTCTCTATCACGTTTATTGCTTCCCTGCTTGAGAGTATCTCAAAGAGTTTCTCTATTTTTTCCTGATCAAGTGCCTTGAAGAGTTTTCTAACCCTAAGTCCAAAGGCTATTTGCTTCTTTATATCTCCACAGAGTTTTTCATAAATGCTCAGGTCACCCCTTCTTATCGAGTACCTAAGTGCATGAGCACAGAGCATTCCATATACGATGCCACCGGCCGTTAGAGGCTTTATCTGCAAAGCGGCATCTCCAAGGAGTGCAACGTTTCCCTTTACCCATGGCTTTCTAAACCCAAAGCCGACGTTTCCAGCTTTTATCTCAACTATATGTGTTTCCTTGAGAAGCCTCAATCTTAGAAACCTCATGAGGGCATCATAACTCCCAAAAGTCCCCACCCTTGCGAGGGATTCATTTACCGGAGCAACCCACATAAAAAACTCATCGTTGATGTCCTTATTCACCCACACTTCAACAAAGTCTTTTCTCTTGAAGTCCCCTACTACCTCGACTTCATAACCGCTTAGAAATTCTGCTTCTGTTTTTGCTCCAACTTCTTGGGCGACCTTGCTTGACACTCCATCAGCCCCTACATAGAAATCTGCCTCTATTTCAAACCTTTCATTAAACCTCTCCACGAGAGCTTTTCCGTTTTTAAACCCCAAGAACCTAGTCCCCATATAGTATTCGGCACCTTTTTTAATTGCCCTCTCTGCAAGAGCCTTTTCGAGGGCTTTTCTATCAACCATATATGCCTGTGGGGTTTTTCTTTCTATCTCAAAGCTCTGAATTCGGGAATAAAATATTGCCCCAGCGAACTCGTTAAGAATTGCCTCCATGGGAAGGTTGAGCTTTTCATAGTTTTCCGCTCCAATTATCCCACTACACGCCTTACCCCCAAAAGAGGTCTTTGCTTCAATTAGCGCAACCCTAAACTCGCCCGCGAGAAGATTTGCGAGATAATTTCCCACTGCGCCTCCACCTATTATCGCAACATCATACTTCATGAACTTCACCAGAGGGTGTAAACTTTAAATCCTAATTAAACTTTAGCTTTTTTGGTGATTTAAATGAGGGTTTTGGTCACGGGTTTTGAGCCCTTTGGAGGAGAGAAAATAAATCCCTCCTGGGAAGCTGTTAAGGAGCTTCCTAAAAAAATTGAAGGTGCAGAAATCGTAAAACACCAGCTTCCGGTGAGCTTTAAGAGAGTTAGGGAAAAGCTGCCCGCACTTATAGACGATGTTAAGCCAGATGTCGTAATTCTCACAGGCCAAGCCGGTGGAAGGGTAAACATAACCGTTGAAAGGGTCGCAATAAACATCATGGACGCAAGGATGGAAGATAACGAAGGCTATAAGCCGGAGGACGAACCTATCTTTGAAAATGCCCCAGCGGCATATTTTGCCACGATACCTGTAAAGCGGGTTGTAAAAGCCTTGAGGGAAAACAAAATTCCCGCTATGGTGTCTAACACTGCTGGAACTTATGTATGCAACACCGCCATGTATACGGCTCTGCACCATATCTCATCAAACGGATTAAAAGCAAAAGCTGGCTTTATACACGTTCCCTACATTCCAGAGCAGGTCTTAGAAAAGCCACAACCTTCGATGAGTCTTGAAATTATTAGAAAGGCAATAGAGATAGCAATAAAAGAAAGTATAAAAGATCAGTAAGTCCTAGCAAACCTCGCTATGTATTTTGCTTCTTTTCCACAGTGGGCACATTTCTTTCCTTCAACCCTTGCCGTTTCTTCTGGGTAGGGTATTCCAAGCATGCTGGCATCAAGGATTTCCTCCATTTCAACGCCACAGCTCTCTTCACCACACCATGGAAGCTCTACCACTCCTCTTCTGTCTTCAAAGAGCTGTTTTGCTTCTTCTATTGTGTCCACTCTCTTTATGTGGCTCTCCAAGAATTCTTTCGCCCTTGCATAGAGGTTTTCCATTATTGCATCAAGGGTCTTTCTAACCTCTTCAACAATTTTCTCCCTTTCGACGCTGAATTTTTCAAAGGTGTCCCTTCTTGCCAGCACTGCCTTATTTTCTTCAACATCTTTTGGTCCCACTTCAATTCTCAGTGGGACACCCTTAATCTCCCAGTCGTAGAACTTTCTTCCGGGTCTTATGTCTTCTCTATCATCCACATGAACCCTAATGCCTGCTGTCTTGAGTTCTTCAGCAAGCTCCTTGGCATAGGCATTGACATCATAGGGAGAGTCCTTCATTGGAATCGGAACTATTACCACCTGGATTGGAGCTATTGTTGGAGGCAGTACAAGACCGTTGTCATCTCCATGTATAGCCATAACTGCTGCCAATAACCTCTCGCTCATTCCAAAGGTAGTCTGGTGAACGTACTCATGGGTTCCATCCTCTTTTTCATAAGTTATCTCGTAAGCTTTTGCAAAGTTCTGCTTGTAGTTGTGCATTGTCCCAATTTGCAAAGTCCTTCCGTCAGGCATTATCACCTCTGCACCAAGGGAATAGAATGCCCCAGGGAATTTATCCCAATCTGGCCTTTTTGAGACGATGTATGGTAAGGCAAGTTTTTTGGCAAGGTTATCGAATATTTCGAGGTCTTCTTTTATTTGTCTCTCAGCATCTTCAAAGCTGTCATGGGCAGTGTGGGATTCAAAGAATCTGCTTATTTCCCTTACTCTAATTAAAGGCCTTGTGTGCTTTGTCTCGTATCTGTAAACGTTGACTATCTGGTAAACCTTGAAGGGTAGATCTGCATGAGACCTGATCCAGAGGTTAAACATGGGATACATTGCGGTTTCGCTGGTTGGCCTCAAGATAAGTTTTACATCCAAGGGTCTTTCACCGGCGTGAGTAACCCACAAAACCTCTCCATGGAATCCCGCTATATGCTCGGCTTCTTTCTCAAACTCAGTCTCGGGGATTAGAGCTGGAAAGAGCACTTCATTATGACCGGTTCTTCTCATCTCTTCGTGGATGAAATTTTCAATATTCCTCATGATTCTAAATCCATAGGGCAACCAGACGTTCATTCCCTTTACCGGATATCTCTTATCCTGTATCCCAGCGAGTTCTATCATCTCATTGTACCATTCGCTGAACTCGTTTGACCACCTTTCTCTCTTCACTTTTGGTCTATTGTTACTGTTACCCATAAACTCATCACCTATCCTTTAAAAACGTCCAATGTTTTTTAATCTTTCGCAGATTTCTCAAAAAGTTTTATTAACATGTTTCGATGAGTGTTTTAGTGGTGAAAGAAATGAGGCCAAAAGTTTTAGTTCTTTTTAATATGAAAAGCAAGCCTCTGGAGCTTTTGAAGCAGCACTGCGATGTTGATGTCCTGGTGTACCCGGAGAAGGAAAAAATACTGGAAGTAATCGGCAGATACAATGGACTAATAGTGTCCCCCCTAAACAGGGTGGACAGAGAGATAATTGAGAAAGGGGAGAACCTTAAAGTCATAAGTACCCATTCCGCTGGCTATGA
>JAGGWM010000211.1 GCA_021157445.1 Thermococcus sp.
GTAAAAAACTTCTCAGCGTTGGTAAAGCTCTCTTCACTTTCTTTAAAGCTTTTGGGGAGCTGAATTAGAATAAATCCTGCTCCCAAGGCTTTGGCCTCTTTAAGTGTAAGCTCCCAGTATTTGAAAACTGCTTCCGCAGGTCTTAACAACCCTACACTTCCGGACGGCTTTACATTACTTCGCCTCCAGGTGGGACTGGTTGAAGGGTGTGTTATACCCTGAAATGCCTTAATGGAAAATATAAAATCTTCTGGAGCCTCCTCTCTCCATTTTTGGAGAGTTTTTTCTTGCAAAATTTTGTAAAAAGTTTGCTGAACTTCTACAGTAGGGAAGTCTTTAAAATATCTCCTCCTGGCTTCACAAAAACCACATGTCCCAACAAGTATCATGTAGAGAATAAAGAAAAGGAAGGTTAAATACCTTTTTCCCTAGCCTCTGGGGGTTCTTCTATAAGGTTGTCGCTGTACTTGTCATAGTCGGCAATGAGGAATTCCTCACTCATGGAGAGTGCCTTTACAGCCTTTTCTTCCCCTGGGAACTTTTTACCTGGGCATACATCTACACAGAGGGCACAGAACATACAACGGGAGACATAGTGCCTTATTTTTCTAAGCTCTGGAATCCATTCCATTGCATCTGCAGGACATACCTTTATACACAGCCTGCACCCAATGCATCTCTCGGGGTCATAGTGCAGTTTTCCCCTAAATCCCTCCGGGATCGGGACCGGAGGATATATCTTTACTTCACCTTTTTGAACCTTTTCAATAAGCGATGTCACATCTTTGGGAGCGTGCTTTACTGGAAATGGGTTTGTAAAGGGCCTCTGAAGCATCTGTTTTATCATTAGGAACATTGCTTTTGTTGGCATTTCACATCACCTCCGCCCATATCAACACCAGTCCAAGCAGGGCTATTATGTTCACATATACCCAAAAGATCCTTGATGCTTGCTCTATTCTGAACCTTGCAAAGGACGTCCTCACTAGGGTTACTGCTAGGATATAAAGCATCAGTACTTTGAAGAGGAACCAAAGGCCTTCAGCTACATAGAGAGCCGCCCCTGAAAGGTTCAAGCCAAACAGGTAGCTCAATGTGAATGGGAAGAACAGGACTACCTCTATTGCTATCATGGCAAAACCCCTAACCGCATCCGAGAGGTAGAACAAAGCAAGGTTCCTTCCACTGTATTCTGCAAGCATACCTTCTGCTATTTCGGTCTCAGCTTCTGCTATATCAAAGGGAAGCTTTGCCAGTTCTGCGGGAGTTACCCAAAGGAAGGCTACCAAGAGCAATAAAACACCCAATCCTCCAAGAGGCCCTACAATGGTCCATACGGGTGTGGAGGCTATTGTGCTCAGTGAAAAACTTTTGTAAATTAGGGCAAAGCCAGTTATAACTATTGCAAAAGGCATTTCATAGCTCATCATTAGAACCATTTCTCTCTGTGCTCCTACTGAAGAAAATGGGCTACCCGAGGCAAATCCTCCTATAGCCATTGCAAGTGCCTGAAGGGTTAAGAGATACAGAATAACCACCAGATCGCCATATCCTTCCAAGGGGGCTTTTAAGATGCCAAATGGAATATAAAGAAGGAGAGTCATTGACGAGGCAAATGCCAAGATGGGCATTGCATTGAAAATCCACCTTACTGCGTTTTCCGGTACAACGGTCTCTTTAAGGAGAAGCTTTCCAACGTCCCAGAAGGGCTGTCTTATCGGAGGTCCTATTCTTGACGTCATTCTTGCTGAAACTCGCCTGTCAATACCTTTGTACACCAATCCGAGGAAAACCCCTATTATTGGCATTCCTATAGCGTAAAAAATGGTTTCGGGGGTCATTTCCTCACCCCCAGTTCTTTTTCAAGCCTCTTCGTTTTTTCTACGGCTTTCTTGTGCAGGTAGGAGTAGTCCAGTATTCTACCGCTTGAATCCTTCACAACAGCTACCCTGTCGTTACAGCACATGCATGGGTCTATGTATGCTACCACAACTGGAATATCCGCCACCTCCGCTCCAAGCAACAGAGGTGCCCATGAATTTATGTTATTGTAGCTCGGCGCTATGACCTTCCAAACTGCTGGGCCATCCCTTGTTCCATTATACTTCAAGTAGTGAATGACCTCTCCTCTGGGAGCCTCATGTGCCCCAATTGCTTCTCCCTCAGTCTTTTTGATTTTATTGAGCAATGCAACGTAGTTTGGAACTGCAAGTATCTTCCCTTCTGGAAGATTGTCAAGACAGAACTCTATTATATCCAAGCTCTGTTCAATCTCGTAAAGCCTCACCATAGTAATATCATAGGCATCTCCCCTCGCTTCTCCCACTATGTCTTGGGGGACAACTGCCTTAATGTCCATATCCGCATAAGCATCGTACGGTATATCCTGCCTGATATCCATTCTCAAACCAGTAGCTCTAGCAGTTGGTCCAACCACGTTGAGCTTTAATGCCATCTCCTTTGAAAGCTGTGCAACTCCCCTTGTCCTTGCCTTATAAACCGGGTCAGATAAGAAGACCTCCTTCATATGCTCTGTGAATTCCCAATAATAGGTTATCATGTCCATCACCGCCTTTATGTTGTTCTCTTTTAGAGCACACCATACTCAACGCCCCAGATTCCAAAAGTATAC
>JAGGWM010000092.1 GCA_021157445.1 Thermococcus sp.
CGAGATAGTAGGGATTGCGAGGCTTTACTCAACACTAACCATCTATGTGAATTCCCCCAGAGACGTAAATGTTATTGGAAAGGCAAAAACTGTGCCCATTGGAAAAGAAAGGATTGGTGAGATAGCCCATGGGGTATGCCAAGTCACAAAAGCCAGTGTTTCTTTAAGCTTAAACTGCACAGAGTTGAAATTGTATGGGTTCTCGGCTAACTTTGGAGATATCATAGAGTTCCACAGTATAAGAAGGAAAAATTCGTTGTATTGCATCAAATGTATGGTAAAAATTCCCAGAGAGGAACTTCCAAATTCAATCTGTGCTCCCCTCCCTAATACTCCCCTTAAAATACAGGGAAAGGTAGAATGGATAAAAAGGTACAAAAACGGCTTTGGGCTAGCCAATGTTAGCAATAAAAACTGCTGGATACTGCTCAAACTGCCCAAATCCTTAGGAATCTCCTTAGAGGTGAATGAAACAATTACCGCTTTTGGTTTTTATACTATCTATCGAGAAAAACCTGCCTTTGAAATACCATCAAGGGATGATATATGCTTAAATGGATCCTGTTAGGCATTTTGTTTGGGACAGTAACAGGTATTACACCCGCCTTGCATGTTAATACCCTAGCATCTATTGTTGGAAGTTTCCTAATCTCGCCAGGAGGGTTTTCGTATGTGGTACTTCTTTATTCGATGGGTTTGACACATACATTCTTGGATGCATTCCCCTCAACGTTCTTTGGTATTCCAGATGAAGAAACAGCAGTAAGTGTTCTTCCAGCCCATAAACTTGCCCTTCAAGGACAAGGCCTTGAGGTTATAAACATATCTTTAAAAGCAAGTCTTTTAGCGGCAGTGTTCTCTATTCCCTTGGCTTTCCCTTACGTTGTATTGGCAGAGCATTACACAAGTTCCATTGGAAAAGTGGCTGTGTTTTTACTCGCTTTCTTTCTCATAGTTACAGAAAAAGGTGTAAAAAGAATATATGCCACGTTAATTTTCCTCCTTTCTGGAGTCTTTGGGCTTGTTGTTGATAGGCTTCCTCTTAAAGAGCCATATTTCCATGTTTTTGTTGGGCTATTTGGAGTCCCTGCAATATTGTTTTCCCTGAAAAACAGCCAAATGATTGAAATAAGGGACTCAGAGATTCAGATGCCAAAAAGAAAGTTTTTAAAATTCTCCTTTATTGGCACATGTTTTGGGATGCTTGCTTCCCTCTTACCAACGTTTACGTCATCTCAAGCTGCACTCTTAGGAAGTTTTCTCTCAAAGGATGAACGGACTTTCTTAACAATAGCATTCTCAGTCAACACATCAAACTTCATTTTCAGCTTGATCAATTTTTATGCAACCGGAAAAACTCGAAACGGCATCTTAGTTCTAATCAAAGACCTATATTATCCCCTAAGCTCCAAAGAACTAATTATCTTGCTTCTTGCGACCATAGTAACAAGTAGCGTTGTTAATCTTTACGGCATATCACTTTCAAAGATAATTGGAAGAGCAATGTCGAAAATCAGCTACACAACACTAAATTTGGGAGTGTTGCTTTTTATAGCAACTGCGTCTCTCTATTTTGATGGACTACTTGGATTAGCGGTTCTTTTAACAGCCACAACAATAGGTGTTAGTGCTACTATCCTTAGGGTAAAGCGAACAACCTGTATGGGCGTTTTAATGCTTAAAATAATGATAAATTGAGCATAAAAAGATAAAAGAACTAAAGCTCTTCCTTCTTCTCTTTTAATATCCTCTGGAACTCTCCATAATCCGTAACGATCTTAACTCCTTCAAGTGTCTCGAAATATGCTTTTTTGATTTTAATCTTCCTGGCATCAGTATATTTCATCTCCGGAGGGTCATATGAACCAGGTTCAACAACTTCGTCTTCTATTACATACGTTTTAATGTCCGGCTGCCCTATGTACTTCCAAACTTCATAAAAAACTTCTGGGGCTAAATGGATTTCCCCTTCCACTTCTGTATAGTCTGCTCCAATTGCATCCAGAAACTCTTTTATTGCTTCTAAATTCATAGAACTCACCCAACATAATATATAGAGGTCAATGGTTAAATACCTATCGCCTTAACTTTGGAAAGGTGAGAAAAATGGGTAAAGTGTATGTTGATGCTCAAGCCTATAGGGCAATTGAAAAGGGAGCAATGATTGTTTTTAAAAAAGGTGTGATAAGAACAGAAGGTGAGATTAAACCCGGAGACATAGTGGAGGTCTACTCTAGAGGCGGGAAATTCTTAGGGAAAGGATTTGTCAATCCCAATTCGAACATAATGGTTCGCTTAGTTACAAAGGAGAGAGATGTAGAGATAAATAAAGAGCTGTTCAAGGAACGCATAAAAAAGGCAAACGAGTACAGAAAGAAAATTTTAGGATATGACAAAGCCTATAGAATGGTGTACGGAGAGGCAGATTATCTGCCAGGCTTGATCGTGGATAGGTTTAATGATATAGCATCCCTCCAGATTTCAAGTGCAGGAATGGAGAGATTTAAGCTTGACGTTGCAGAGGCAATTCTCGAAGTAGAACCTGAAATCGAGACGGTTTTTGAGAAAAATACCGGAAGATCAAGAAGAAGAGAAAGATTACCTGAGATAGAAAGGGTTTTGCTTGGAAAAGAAAAATACCGCACAATTATCGAAGAAGGGAAGGCAAAGTTCATCGTGGATATGAGGGGTCAAAAAACCGGGTTCTTTTTAGATCAGAGAGAAAACAGAATTGCACTGGAAAAGTACATCAAAGGTGGGGAAAAAGTACTTGATGTTTTCACATATACAGGTGGTTTTGCGATTCATGCTGCAGTTGCAGGAGCAGAGAAAGTTATTGCGGTTGATAAGTCCCCATCGGCAATAGAACAAGCAAAAGAGAATGCCAAGCTTAATAGTGTTGAAGATAAAATGGAGTTTATTGTCGGGTCAGCATTTGGAGTCATGGAAAAACTACAGAAAAAAGGGGAAAAATTCGACATCGTGATCTTAGATCCTCCAGCATTTGTTCAGCATGAGAAAGATCTTAAGAGAGGCCTTAGAGCATACTTCAATGTAAATTACCAAGGGCTAAAACTGGTTAAGGACGGTGGTATCTTAGTAACCGCCTCATGCTCTCAACATGTTGACATGCAGATGTTCAAGGACATGATAATAGCCGCCGCAGCAAAAGCAGGGAAGTTTCTAAAACTCATTGAACCTTACAGAACCCAAGCACCGGATCATCCAATATTAATGGCATCTAAAGACACTGAGTATCTGAAGTGCC
>JAGGWM010000084.1 GCA_021157445.1 Thermococcus sp.
ATCCGCGATAAATACCTTGGAACTGCAGTTTTGGTATTTCCAGACGATGGGTTTAAATACGTTGATGCATTTGAGAGATACTTGAGTGATGGTCAATGAAAATTGCCGTGTATCTGTTATTTCTTCAATCACTTTTCCTTTTGTATTATTCAGCCGGTGCTTTTGGGAGCGAAAGGTATATGTTGCTTATTTTTGGTCTTTTGAACTTCCTCCTCGCTTGGGGGATAGTTAGAGGCGAAAGAAGGGCTATAAAAATAACTATTGCATACAAAGGAGTAGACTTTTTCTTTGCACTCTTAATGCTGATGGCGGGGAATCTTTTTCAATCATTAAACGCTGCCATAGATTTGGCAATACTCCACGATTTAATTGGGCTTTTTGGTAAAAAAGAAGAACCTATGGAAGGAAGCTGAATCTTCTATACTTCAAAATTTCATCTAAGTTTGGCACACTCCATGCTCCCCGTTTCGTAGTTGAGAGCGCAGCCACCAAGTTTGCAAAACTCCCAAGTTCCTTCAGTTGTTCTTTGGAGAACTCTAATTTGTTCAGCTTGCCCATATACGAGAGAGAAGCCAAGAGGGCTGCCATAAAGGCATCTCCAGCTCCGGTGGTATCTACAGGCTTAACCTTAAATGAGGGAACATTAACGCTTATATCCTTGTGGATAATTGTACTTCCTTTAGCGCCTTTTGTTATTGCCATGAGATCAAATCTGAAGTCTTCGAGTGTTATTCCGTTTTTGTCGAGGTAGCTTAATTCCTCATCTCCGATTTTTACTATATCTGCAAGCCTGAGAGCCTCTTCTATATCCCTGAGCATTTCTCCCTCTTTTTCTCTCCACAGGTCAAGCCTGATGTTGACATCATAGCTAAGAGGAATTTTTCCTTTAACTTTTCTAAGTACATCAAAGACGGTTGATCTGCTTGGTTCCCTCGCAAAGAGAACGCTTCCAAAATGTAGAAGCTCAGCATCTTTTGTAAAATCCCATTCTATCTCTTCTTTCTTTAAGTTAAAGTATGCCACACCATCGTACAATATAAATTCGGGCTTTGCCCCTATAAGCTGGACAAAAACTATTCCCGTGTGTTTGTTTACGTCCTTTACTATGTATTTCGTTTCAACCCCTTCTTTTTTGAGTGCCTCTATGAGAAATTCACCAAAGGGATCGGCACCGACTTTGCTTATCAATCCGCTTTTTATCCCGAGCTTCCTCAAGCCAACAACAACATTCGCTGGAGCACCGCCAGGATGCTTTTCAAACTCTTTAACGTTTTTCAGTTTTCCTTCTTCTTTTGCAATAAAGTCTATTAGGACCTCTCCTATTGCGTAGATCATTGTGACCCCCTAGGGATTAGTGTAAGGAGAGCTTAAAGTTTTGCTCTAAGGGTGTTTATACTTAAAGTAAACAGTTAATGTGGCTATAATTATACTGTAGGTTTGAATTAAAATCGGCAATTAACATTCTGCTTAGGCTTGATAAAGTATTATAATTATTGAAAAATCTGATCTTTTCATCCGTAAAATATATATACTTTTAGTATATACAAGGGATTGAGGTGTCTCTATATGGATGTCAAGAAGGTACTGCTTGGTTTGTTTTTAGTTGGAGTTTTGGGCATTGCGGTAGTGGCGAGCGGATGCATTGGAGGTCAACAGACTGCTACTCCAACAACGGTTACGCAAAAAGAGACCGTTACAGAAACAAAGCCAGTAGAACAGGTTACTTTAAAAGTAATAGGCCCATGGTCCGGGGCAGAGCTCGATGCTTTTATGGAAGTTATCAAGGCCTTTGAGGCTCAACATCCAAACATAAAGGTGGAATACAAAACATACAGGGCTGAAGACCTTTCGACGATTCTGCCTCTTCAGTTTGAGTCGGGGGACACTCCAGCCGATGTCATAGCAATGTGGGGATGGTTCATAGCGGAGATGGGTCAGAAAGGTCATTTGATGGAGTTTAATGAGGTAATAAACCCCGACGAATACGTTCCTGGAATTCTAGACACAGTTACTGCGGATGGAAAAATTTATGGTGTTCCATTTACAGCAGCGGCCAAGCCAGGGTTCTGGTATAGAAAGTCATTCTTCGAGAAACATGGCCTAAAGCCCCCAGAAACCTGGGATGAGTTCGTGGCGTTGCTCGAAAAGATAAAGCAAATACCAGGGGTTAAAGCTCCAATCGTTAGCGGCGATAGCGTAGGATGGCCACTTTCTGATGTAACTGAACACTTCATTCTGACCTTTGGAGGAAAAGACCTTCAGCTCAAGCTTATAAACGGAGAGGTTAAGTGGGAAGATCCACAGGTGAGAAGCATATTTGAGCAAAGGCTTGTACCCCTTCTAAAAGCTGGCTACTTCAGCGATCCAATAGAATGGACATCCGCAGTTGATCTATGGTGGAAGGAAGACTATGCATTGTACTTCATGGGTACCTGGATAACCGGAATGGTTGATGATCCCACAGATCTAGGCTTAATTTCACTACCGGGAGTCAAAGCAATGGTTCTTGCTCCAGACTACTTCATGGTGCCCAAGTACACAAGCCATCCAAAAGAAGCCATGGAGCTTGCCAAATTCTTGGCAACGGAAGGACAGAGAATTCACGTGGGTACCAAGTCAGGAAAGCTGGCAACATGGAAGAAGGTATCCATTGACGACTACTGGGAGCCCATGAAGGATGTTGCAAAGGTCGTGGCTAATGTGGAGTCAGCACCGGATCTCGATGACAGCGTTGGAGGAGAATGGCAGAAGACCTTCTGGGATCAACTAAAGCTCTTGTGGGTACAGCC
>JAGGWM010000085.1 GCA_021157445.1 Thermococcus sp.
CCGATGAGCAGGGGTACATTCCAGTCGATATGCACATGAGAACAAAAGTAAAGGGGCTCTTTGCCGCTGGGGACATAACAAACGTCTTTAAGCAAATTGCAGTAGCTGTTGGGCAGGGAGCGATAGCGGCCAATTCCGCAAAGGAGCTTTTAGAGGAGTGGAAAACTCAAGTGAATGAGGAGTGATCCGTCATTTAGCTCTTTTTACAAACTTTTTTAGCAGTTTTATTGTAGAACTACGCTTCAATCCCAATTATTTTCGAAAGTTTTTCGAGCAAAAAAGGATTTTAGTGAGCATAAAATTATATAGGTGCAGAATATTCTATACATCGGTGAGCGAACATGGTGAAGGGACCCCAAGTTAAAGAAATTCCGGGACCGAAGGCTAGGGAGGTAATAGAGAAACACCACAAGTATATGGCAACGACAACAAACGACCCAAATGAGTACTTCTTGGTTATAGAGAGAACAGAGGGCAACTACTGGATTGATGTGGATGGAAACAGAATTCTTGATTTCTCCTCTGGCATTGGAGTTCTCAACGCCGGTCTTAGAAACCCAAGGGTTGTTGAAGCATTGAAAGAGCAACTTGACAAACTAATTCACGGAGCTGGAACGGATTATTACAATCCATACCAAGTTGCCTTAGCAGAGAAGCTTGATAGCATTGCTCCGGGTGATTTTGAAAAGAAGACGTTCCTTTCAAACAGCGGTACCGAGGCTAACGAAGCAGCTTTAAAGATAGCAAAGTGGTCAACACAAAGGAAGCTCTTCATAGCGTTTATTGGGGCTTTTCACGGAAGGACACATGGAACGATGAGCCTCACCGCGAGCAAACCCGTCCACAGGTCAAGAATGTTCCCCACAATGCCGGGTGTCGAGCACGTTCCATATCCAAACCCCTACAGAAACCCGTGGCACATAGACGGTTATGAAGAACCAGATGAGCTTGTGAACAGGGTTATTGAGTATATTGAAGGCTATCTCTTTGATCACTACGTTCCACCAGAGGAGGTAGCGGCATTCGTAGCCGAGCCAATTCAGGGTGAAGGAGGTTATGTTGTTCCACCAAAGAACTTCTTCAAGGAGCTCAAGAAAGTTGCAGATGAGCACGGCATACTTATCATAGATGATGAAGTCCAGATGGGAATGGGAAGAACTGGTAAGATGTTTGCAATTGAGCACTTTGGAATTGCCCCGGACATAATAAGCCTTGCAAAGGCCCTCGGTGGGGGTGTTCCAATCGGAGCAACCATCTTCAGAAAGGATCTTGACTTTGGAGTTCCTGGAGTGCACAGCAACACCTATGGCGGAAATGCATTGGCATGTGTGGCTGCTTTGACAGTCATTGATGAGCTTGAGAACGGCTTGATTGAGAATGCCAAGAAGCTTGAGCCAATGTTCAAAGAGAGACTTCAGGAGATGTATGACAAATACGAGATCATTGGCGATGTTAGGGGTCTTGGGCTTGCTTGGGCAATTGAATTCGTAAAGGACAGAAAGACGAAAGAGTACGCAAGCAAGGAAAGAAATCAAATTGTTGTTGAGGCACTCAAGAGAGGCCTTGCAACCCTTGGCTGTGGAAAGAGCGCCTTAAGACTAATTCCGCCACTCACAATCGATGAAGAAGAGGCCAAAATCGGTTTGGACATTCTCGAGGAGGCCATCAAAACTGTTGTCGGTTGATTTTTGTTTTCTGTTCTATTTTTATCCCTTCTGCACGTGCATAAAGATAAAGTTTTTTAAGCTTAATTTCAAGTTAAAACTTGAGAAATAAATAAAGTGAGGTGATGATAATGAGCATGGAAGCACTTGCGCCATATGGTAAGTGGGTTTTAATAGCTGTTGCCGTCCTTTACTTTGTTTATCTCTTCGTGCTTAGGAGAAAGGTATTTGAGGTTGCAGTGGGAGTGGCCCTTTCAGGCATAATGGCCGCACTAGTGGCTGTAGTGACAATGTTCATCCAAATCCCGACTCCTTTAACGAGAGGATATATTAACGTTGGAGACAGCATGGTAATGCTTGTGGCAGTCCTCTTTGGACCCACAATAGGTGCATTTGCCGGCGGATTCGGTTCAGCAATGGCCGATGTAATTACCGGCTACGCACATTGGGCGCCATTTACGCTGGTGATAAAAGGGGTGGAAGGATTCGTTGTTGGATACATAACATCAAAAAAAGATGACTTCACGACAATTCTCTTAGCTGCAATCCTTGGTGGAGCGCTGATGGTCTTAGGGTACTTCTTTGTTGAGGTTTATTTCTACGGATGGGGAGGAGCCCTTGCAGAGCTCCCCGGAAATACTCTTCAAGCAGTTACCGGAATTGTTGTGGGTGGTGGAGTAGGGCATGTAATAAAGAGAAGGGTCAAAGACATGCTTGTATCGCTTCAAATTTAAAGCTCCCCAATTTTCCTTTTGAAAATTTCACTCCCTTTTGGTTCCTTCTATGATTTTCACACCACTTGATGTGCCGATTCTATTTGCACCTGCCTTTATCATTTCCAGAGCCTGTTCATAGGTTCTTATACCCCCTGCGGCTTTCACCCCAAGTTTATCTCCCACAACTTTGCGCATCAGCTTAACATCTTCAACCTTTGCCCCTCCACTTCCGAATCCTGTTGATGTTTTGACAAAATCAGCCCCAGCTTCCATAGCGAGCTTACAAGCTATTTCTTTTTCTTCGTCGGTAAGATAGCACGTTTCAATTATGACCTTCACTATCGCCCCCTTCTCGTGGGCAACTTTAACAACCTCTGCTATGTCATTTTTAACGTACTCATAGTCTTTGTCCTTTAATGCACCAATGTTAATTACCATATCGAGCTCATCTGCGCCCTCCTCGAGGGCTTTTTTTGCTTCAAAAACCTTCACTTCAGTTGGCGTTGCTCCAAGAGGAAACCCAATTACACTTGCAACTTTAACTTCTGTGCCTTTGAGCTGTTCTTTTGCGAATTTTACCCTATATGGGCTTACACAGACGGCATAAAAGCCATATCTCCTTGCCTCTTCACAGAGCTTTTTTATGTCCTCCTTTGTAGCATAGGGCTTTAAGTTTGTGTGGTCTATATACTTCGCAATATCCATGTCCTTCACCTCACCCTTGATTTGAATTTGGATTGTATTTAGAGTTTTCACACAAAAGCTTTAAAAATTAGTCCCTTTAGTAACCTCCGGGAGGCAAAATGGCAGTGGAGTACATTATAACCTTTGGAATCTTTGCTTTGGGATTACTAATGTTAATCAAGGGAAGCGACTTATTCGTTGAAGCTGCCACGAGAGTTGCCAAAGGGTTTGGGGTTAGTGAATTCATAATAGCTTTAGTGTTGGCGAGCGTTGCCACAACTCTGCCGGAAGTCACGACTTCCGCTATAGCTGCATATCGGGGAGCCAGCGGTATAGCCCTTGGAAATGCCATAGGAAGTGCCCTGGCAAATATTGCTTTGATTTTGGGATTATCTGCCCTCATAATGCCCCTCGATGTTGATGAAATAGCCTGGAAGAATGCACTTTTTATGATTGGTGTTACTCTCTACGCGTGGGTTTTGATGGGGGATCTTGTAATTTCGAGGATTGAGGGGCTGAGCTTGATTTTGATATATTTGGGCTTTCTCTACTACCTTTA
>JAGGWM010000043.1 GCA_021157445.1 Thermococcus sp.
TATGGGGACTTCCTATCATGCTGGAATTGCTGCGAAATATCTCCTGCAGAGACTAGCAAACAAATCTGTCCTTGTTGAGGAGGCAAGTGAGTTTAGGTATGAGTTTGAGAATATAGTGGATAAAAATTCCCTTGTAATTGCCATAACACAAAGCGGAGAAACTGCCGATACTCTGGCGGCAATAAGATTAGCTAAAAGAAAGGGTGCAAAAGTGCTCAGCATTGTTAACGTTGTTGGAAGCATGGCCACTAGGCTAAGCGATCTTGTAGTTTACACTCACGCCGGTCCGGAGATAGGAGTAGCAGCAACTAAGACATATACAACTCAGCTCACGGTTCTAACGATGCTTGCGATAGCGTTAGCTAAAATACTTCACACCGTTGATGAGGATTATCTTAAGAAACTCGAAGATGAACTTTTGGAACTTCCGAAATATATTGAGACAGTTCTTGGATATGAGAACAAGATAAAATCTCTTGCCAAGGAGCTGGTAGCTAAGAGAGACTTCTTCTACATAGGTAGGGGAATAAGCGTTGCAACAGCTCTGGAGGGAGCCTTAAAACTTAAAGAAATCAGCTACAGTCACGCAGAAGGTCTTTCTGCTGGAGAACTTAAACATGGCCCTCTAGCGCTAATTGAGGAAGGAGTTCCCGTTGTTGCCATTGCTCCCAGTGGAAAGACATTTGACAAGATGGTATCCAATATACAGGAGGTTAATGCAAGAAAAGGGCTTGTAATCAGCTTGGGCGATAATGAAGAGCTGAAAAAAGTCAGCAAAATCTTTTTGAAGATGCCAAAAATAGATGAACTTTTAAGTCCTATCGTGTATATAGTACCGCTTCAATTATTTGCTTATCACTTGGCTGTGTTGAGGGGTAACGACCCTGATAAACCTAGAAATCTGGCAAAATCGGTAACTGTGGAGTGAGGTGATCAAAATGGTTGGAACAAAAGTTAAGAAAAAAACTAAAGGTGAAAAATCTTCCTCTTTAGACTTTTCGAAGATCAAGCTTTACCTCTTTCCTGTGCTTGTAGTGATTGTTGCTTTTATCGGTTATAAGATTAGAGCAGCAACGGGAGAGACAAAATACTTCATAGATCCGGACACATTCTACCATTTTGAGATATACAAGCTTGCGATAAAGGAATGGCTTCCCAAGTATTATCCCTTAGCCGATGCTCCGTTTGGTTCCCTCATTGGGGAGCCCCTTGGCTTGTACATAATTCCGGCCTTGCTTTACAAGTTCCTCTCCCTATTTGGGCTGGGAACGATAAGGGTATTCAAGATGTGGCCTCCCTTTGTTGGGTTTTTCAGCATAATCGGGGTTTACTTCCTAGGAAGAAAGCTCCATTCAGAATGGGCAGGACTCTGGGCAGCTTTAGCAATGATGTTCTCAGTGGCACATTGGACAAGAACCTTTTCAGGAAACGCCAGGGGTGACGGACCGTTTTTGATGTTCTTTATCTATGCTGTTCTGTTCATGTTGTATTACCTTGAATCCACAGAGATCAAGAGGAAATCGGTATTCGGTGCCCTCTTCGTAGCCTCTGGAGTCCTGATGCTTTCAGTGTGGAATGGTTCTCCCTTTGGTCTTATGGTACTTTTGGGGTTTGCAAGCATGTATGTAATTGTAGCGTTTATCCTTGGAAAAGTTGAAGAGGTCAAGAAGTTTGCCAAGGAATTTTATCCAGCGTATCTGGGAATATTGCTTCTTGGTTATGCCCTGACCCCAACCGGAATTGTGAGGGTTGGGGGACATATAAAGTTCGCCTTTGAAGTTTTCCTTGGGTTGATATTGCTTACAGCGATAATGCTCTATGGCGGCAAATACCTCAACTACTCTGACAAAACCCATAGATTTGGGGTTGTTGCAGTTGTTGTGCTTTTGGGCTTTACTGGAGCTTACCTTTACGTGGGTCCAAAGCTTTTCTCCCTTATGAGCGGAGCGTACCAATCAACTCAGGTTTACGAGACTGTTCAGGAGCTTGCAAAGACAGAATGGGAGGATGTTCAGAGATATTATTCGGTCAAAGGAACCGATGGAATAATATTCCTCCTCTCGCTTATTGGAATTGCAATAGTTGCATTTAGATTTTTGAGAGCTTTAAACCAGAATAAAGTTGATGGGAAGAGTCTGTTCCTTCTGGTTTTCTACGGACTTTCGATATATCTCATGTGGACGGCAGTGAGGTTTCTATTTCTCGCCTCAGGTGCAGTTTTGTTAACCTTTGGAGTTCTTGTTGGGGAGCTATTTAAGATAGTGGAAAACATGCAGGAGAAGGCATCAACAAAAGCTCTCTATGCTCTATTGTTGATTCTCCTGTTCATTCCAATCCCGATAGTCGGAGCAAACACTACTTACAATTCAGCGAAAGTTAGCGGTGAGGCGGTAAGCCCAAGCTGGGAAGAAACCCTCAAGTGGCTTAGAGAGAACACAAACGAATACGACACCGCTACCTCTTGGTGGGATTACGGCTACTGGATTGAGAGCTCCCTCCTTGGAAACAGAAGGGCAAGTGCAGATGGCGGCCATGCAAGGGATAGGGATTACATAATAGCACGCTTTTTGGCAAATGATGGAAGTCATAGTGAAGTTGATTTCGAAAGCTGGCAGCTCAACTATTTCATTGCATGGATTCAAGACTGGGCTAAGTTTAACGCCATAAGCTATCTTGGGGGAGCAATAACAAGAGATGAGAGAGACAACAGGGGCATGATACTACCGTTTACACAAAAAATCGGAGAAAACGCTTTTTACAGCCCATATGGGATTCAGCTCCGGATAGTAGAGCAAGGAGGGCAGAAAAAGGCAATAATCGTAGCAGGCAATCAGCAAGGGGAGCCGGTACAAACGGTAATTATGCAAACTGGGGAGCTTATTAGAGGAAAGGGAGACTTTCCATATGCAGCTTATGTTTTTCCGAACTATGCGGTGGCGGTTTATTATAAAGTAGCAACAAGCAACTTCCTAAAGCTCGCATTTGGTGTTCCTGCAACCACTGAAGCAGATTTTACACAAAAGTTGCTCTCCAACTTTAGGCTTGTAAAGAATACAGGAGATCTGGCAACTTATGAATTTGTTCCCTTTGGAGTTTATAAAATCGAGATCTATGAAAACAATACCTGGAAATCCGTCTCAAAGCTCATTCCCGGGGAGTACAAAGCCAAGCTTTACATATCTGCATTTGGAAGAGACGTTAAAGACGCCACCATAAAATTCAGAGCTTATGATGGAGATAAGCTCGTGAGTGAACAAATCATAGCCCAAAACGTTAACATCAGCTATCTAAACGAGACACCAGTAGAGGTTACTCTAAAAGTCCCAAATGCCACAAAGTATCAGCTTGTTCTTACACAGAAAGGTCCCGTTGGGGCTCTTACAGAAGCTCCAAAGGTAAATGGTAAACTTGTTAGTCCAATAAGAGTCTTGAACGATGGTCAAAGCGGAGAGCTTGAGTTAAAAGCTGGATTCAGAAAGGACTATTCCAATCTAGACCTCTACCTCAGAGCTACGGTTATATACTTGGTAAGAACCCAAGGAGAAAACAGAGATGATCCAAAAGCTGCGTTTGAACCCCATATGGATATAATCCACTATGAAAAAATTACCAGTGGATTAAGCACCTCTAACAGGGAACTTCACTTCAAAGGGCAGGCAAGTTTTCCGAAAGTTATCCAACCCTATATAGAGAAACTCAAGAGCGAATACGGGGATAAAGTAGAGATAAGGGGAATAAGGGTCGAGCCAGTGTTTATGGCAGATAAGGAATACATAATATATGAAGGCTGATTTTGCTACTTTTCTTCTTTTTGCTTGTCTTAAGAAGGAAAGATTTAAAAAGCAAGTATCCTTCCCTAACTTGATGGCTCGATGAACGATGA
>JAGGWM010000078.1 GCA_021157445.1 Thermococcus sp.
AGATAGCCCAGGAGAACAATGTGGATTTAATTGTTGTGCCCTCTAAAGGTGAGAATATCCTCAGACAGATGCTCCTCGGGAGTACTGCCTCAAATCTCGTTAGAGCAACTAAAAAACCCGTGCTGGTTGTGAAATATGAGTGGGACGAGGAAGAGGAGAAGATTAAATGTCTGTCAAATTGTAAGGAGATTTTTAAGAGGCCGCTAATCGCCTTAGACTTCTCCGAATGCTCTGAAAAAGTTGTAAATGTTGCAAAGAAGTTTGAAGAGTTAATCGATGAGGTTACGCTTATTCATGTGGTTGATTACGGAAAGCCAGAAGAACTTGAAAGGAACATTGAAAACGCAAAGACAAAGCTGGAAGAATTTGCAAAGATGTTTAACGTCCCGGTAAAGACTGAAGTGCTTACCGGAATAGCTTCTCACTCCATATTGGGCACTGCACTGGCCAAGAGCTCTTCAATCATAGTCATAGGCAAGAAGGGCAGGAGTGTTATAAAAGACCTTTTACTTGGAAGCACGGCAGAAAGGGTAGTCAGGGATTCAAAACTTCCCATTCTTTTGGTACCGTGTGAATAACCTCAGACTGGAACGGCTTCCACATCAAATTCGGTAGCTACCCTGTTGCCATCATCGGTCATTCTTTCTTTTTCCTTTTAGTTTAAAAACCTTTCATTATTCTGCTAATTTGAGCTTTCTTTGAGAAGTGTTGAGAGCAGTGACTTTAGGGGCTTGTTTTTTACAAGTGTCAGTGCTTCTTGAATTTCCTCGGGATTTACTTTGTCTCTAGCAATGTATAGGTAGAGGGCATAAGCCATGGCTTCTGGATTGCCCTCGTTGAGTTCTTCAGCCGCTCTAGCGAGTTCTCCCATGCTTATATCGTCTGCCAGATCCTTTAGCTTATCCTCGTCCCCTTTTTCAAGGGCATCTCTTAAAGGTTTGTAAAAGTGGTTTATAAGCAAGCGCGCCATTCGCTCTCTCTTGATGAGGTAATCAATCGGGGTTTCCTCTTCGGGCTTTCTGGAGGAGATTATATAGTACACAACAGGCAGAAGGATAAAGAACACCATCAAAATGATATAAGGAGTTAGCGAGAACGGCAGCATCTCGCCATACCTATATTTGAGGTACAAAAGGAGCACTAAACCTATGAAGCCCCAGAGCATGAAAAAGGCTATATAAATCTCGCTAATCCCCTGCTTTTTTTCGAGTAGCTTATACTTGGAACTTGCTCCTATTTTGTTTAGAAATTCTAATCTGCTCTCCGCCAGCTCTATTTCCGCCTTAAGTCTTTTTATCCTTGTGTCAATCTCTTTCAACACCTCTTTCATAGCAATCCTTCCAGAAGTGTTGCTATTCTCTCACTAACCGCTTCAAGAATCTTTTCTCCTTTTTCTCTTGTTGCTCCTTGGGGATTATCATTGACTCCATCCGGGAAAAGCTCAAGCCCTATATCCCTTCTTATCACTCTGAGTGGAGAGCTTCTCTTTTCGCCCTTTGCTTTCTCCATTTTGACGAGCTCTGGAGTTATTGCAAGCATTACTGAAGTCTCATCTTCTCCTGCATGTCCTTGGGAAGAACATACTTCAAGTATTTCTTTCCTGAAGTCTATCCACCAGTTTATGAGGACAATCTCAGCTCCATAACTTTCGGCAACTTCTTCACTTGCTTCTATGAGCGGATACACGTTTCCTCCATGACCGTTTAAGATAACTATCTTTCTAAAACCTTCTTCTGCAAATTCCCTTAGTACGTCCCTAACATATCTGCGCAGGCTGTCTGCTTTCACGTTTATCGTTCCGGGATAAACGTTAAGCACAAAGCTGTGTCCATACCAGATCGGAGGCGCTATGAGGATTTCTATCCCTTTCTCTTTTAGCTTTTTTTCGACCCTTTTTGAGATCTCAAGAGGAGCAAAAACGTCAGTGCCTAAAGGCAGATGTCTTCCGTGAGCTTCAACACTGCCTACAGGGAGCAAAACAGCAGATACCTTAGCTTTTGTCTTTTCAAATTCCTCCCACGTCAGCTCTTCCATCCTCATCTATTTCCCCTTAGATATTTGAGATAATTTCCTCATAAACCTTTTCTATTTCCACTATAACCTTGTCCCATGAATATTTTTCTTCAACTGCTTTTCTTCCATTGACCCCATACCATTTTCTTAGCTCCTCATTGTTCAAAAGTTTTTGAATGGCCTTTCTGAGCTCAAGCTCATTCCCGGGAGGAATTAGGAGACCAGCTTCATTTTCTTTGAGTACTTCCGGTATTCCGCCAACATCCGTAGCTATAACGGGAACCCCAGAGGCCATAGCCTCGAGGACAACTATTCCAAATGCCTCGGAAGATACTGAGGGCAACACGAAAATATCTGCCATCTTGAAAATCTCCGGGAGTAAATCGTCTGGCACATATCCCATGAAAACAACCCTGTCTTCTATTCCAAGGAACTTAGCCTGAGCCTTTAAAAAGGGGAGCATTTCTCCACTCCCTACTATCACAAGAGTGGCATCCTCTATTTTTGAAAAAGCATTCAAAAGCACGTGAGGCCCTTTCCGATAACTCATTCTGCTTACATAAAGAACGACGTTTCCTTTAATCCCAAACTTGGCTTTTATCTTATCCTTTTCCTTGGTAGGCGAGAAACGCTTGTCATCAACCCCATTTGGCACTATTGAAATCGGGACATCGGTAAAATGCTCTATAAAAGCCTTTGCAGCCCTGCTAACTGCTATTATTCGGTGGGGATACTTTAAATAGTCGGTGAAAAGAGAAATTGTAAACCCCAAGGCTTCCCAGAGTTTTGATTCATGGGCAAAGGAGATGCTGTGGGTTGTAAGGAGAGTTGCCCTTCCCATTGCCCTTCCAGCTTTAACGGCTTTCAAAGCGAGGGGAGTGAATGCATGATGGGAATGAATTATGTCAAAATCCTTTAAGAATTCATTGAGCTCCTCTGAAGATTTCAACCCGTAAGTTACGTTTACTTCCAAAAGAGGGCTTAAAATTCCGGGAATTTTTATAAGTTCTATTCCTTGCTTTTCTAGCTCCTCTTCCTTTCCAGTGATTCGGTTGTTTGTGACTATCGCTACCTCGTGTCCTCTTTCTTTGAGCTTTATGGCTAGGTAATGCATGTGAGACGCAACTCCTCCTATTTTTGGATAATACCAGTCGCTAACCAGCGCTACCCTCATGTTCACCACCCAGAAGCTTATAGAACACAAATGCACCGATTATTGAGTACTGATATTGAAATAGGAATTTGTAAAGGAATGCCGTGAGGGCACCTTTCGTCGATGGGCCAATGCCTATAAGAATGCCGAACTCATTGGCTCCAAGCCCAGAAGGTATTCCGCTGAGAGAAGCGAAGATAACGCTCATAAGAAAGGCATAAAATGCCCCCTTTAGTGAAATATCCAGAGAAAAGGCTTTCCCCACAAGAATTAAGCCAAAAACTTGGAGGATTATCACGGCGAATGAGATCAAAAATACTGTGGCAAAGCTGGTTTTACTTTCTTTTGCCTTTTTCCAGCCTGAGTAACCGCGGTGCCACCACTCTTTGAGTGTCTTTGGGATTCTCTTAGCACCTAAATCTTCCCAAACTTTGAAAAAAGTAAGTGCAACCCGGTGAAAAGCCTTATCGTAAATAAAGGCAACGAGTATTACGGCTATTCCAAGAAGGCCCAGCTTTGTGAATCCCAGAAATATCAAACCAAAAGAAAGGAGAACAACCACCTCGGCGGCCATTCCAAGGGCAAGAGAGGAAAGGGCTGCAAAGTAATCCCCTCCAACAAGCTTGACCTTTGCCATATGTCCCAAGGTTGGAGGGAGGATTGCCATGAGGTAATAACCGCTTATAAAGGCCTGGAGGGTCTTTCTAAAGCTGGCTTTTTGAACTTTTCTTAAGATTAAATACCACCTTAATGTGCCGAGTAAAATAGTAAAAATTGACAGAACAAGGGAGAGAAGAAGGTAACCGTAATTTGCTTCGCTTATTGCTAAGGCAAGCTCTTTAAAATCAACGCTTTTGTAGAGATAGGCCAAAGAGATTAAAAAAGCCAATGCGCTAAAGAGCTTTCTTAAAGCTGCCTTCTTCATGTCATACACCACTGTGCTTTAATGCATGAAATATTAAAAGCAAAACCATGCTCCAGTCTAAGAGTTCGTAGCTTATTTTTGTTTTTCTTCTAGTTCCTATTAAACCTAACACTCCGGTTAATGCAAAAGGATAGCAAAGGGAACCCAGTAGGATTGCGAGAGATAACAGCGAAAATATGAGAACTAATTTTTCTGAGGTTCTTTTGCCGATAACTATTGGGGTTGTTTTTAGATTTGCCTTCAGGTCGCTTTCGTAGTCTTCAAGGTGATTTCTTAACTCCATAGCCATGGAATATGAAAACAAAGCCAATCCTATTAAGCCCTCGTATAAGGTTATGCTCCCATCAAAATAAGCCCCATATATAAAGGGCATCGTGCCGAAAAACAGCCCGTGTGAGAGCACATCAACTATCGGTCTAGCCTTAAGCCTTGGAGGAGCAGAATAAAAAGTGGCCAAAGCCGTCATTATTGTATAGACAATAAACGCATCCCTGTTGGAGAAGAGCGAAATAAGCATGCCCCCCAATATCAAAATGAAAGATGAGATAATTCCTACCCTAAAGCTGAGCTCACCGCTTGCTATCGGGTTTTTATTTCTTTTTCGAGGATTTAAGGCGTCTGTATCGGAATCAAAACAGTTGTTTATGGCAAATGCATAGGCAACATACAATACAAGTGAGAGGACAAACATCAGGGCCTTAATAACATCGGGATTATTCCTAAAGCTAATTAAGACGCCCAAGAGACCAATTCCTATGTAAGCTCTCCCGTCCAGTAGTCTCGTGTTCTTTATCACTGCTCGTAGCATTTTCATCCCCTGTTGAGTGTTGGGGCAAGACTTATAAACCTTTTCACCAAAACGTGATTAGGTATGAATAAAAATTTTCATACGTGATCCCCATGGAAGACCTGCTAAGAACCTTCACGAATGTGCTTAAAGGGTTTGAGCTTACAAAGTCTGAAATTAAGATATACTCCCTCCTTTTAAATGAACAGCTAACAGCAAGACAAATAGCAAAAAAGCTCGGATTATCTGAGAGAATCGTTAGAGAGAAGCTTAGACATCTTCTTGAACTCGGGCTTGTTGAGAGAAAGCTTGTCAATAGGGGATGGATTGGATATATTTACAGGGCAAAGGCACCAAGAGAGGCTTTGGAGGTCTTGCTTTCTAAAATGGAGGAAATCATAAGAAGCATAGAAAAGGAAGCGAACAAAATACTCTAGCCCTTTTCTAGGAGTTCCCTCACGTACTTGGGCATCTGGAAGAGCGTTTCGTGCCTCTCGGGATCATAATACTGCAAGTTAAGATCTTTTGCTCTGGCCAGATCAACCTTTGTGAAATCTATATCTCCCTTAACTCCAACCAGAAAGCTCCAGGGAGAGGCGTAGCCTATCACGGGGAAGCTGAAGTAATAAACTCTATCAAAGACCTTCTTCATGTTTTTGTAAGCGCTAAGCAGCTCATTTGTAAAGAGGTAAACGCTACCCGCTTGGGTAATATATATACCTTCCTCCCCTAAAGCTTCGTATGCATCTCTATAGAATTCTTTGCTGAAGAGGAGCTTCGCTGGTCCAACGGGATCCGTTGAATCCACTATTATAACATCAAAGTGGTTTTTGTGCCTCTTCATATATTCAACTCCGTCACCTATAATGAGCTCTGCCCTTGGTTCTTCTCCTTTAATAGCTCTCTCCAGAAGTCCTCCATCGATTTTTAGGTATTTCATAGATACTTGCACAACTTTCTCGTCTATCTCCACCATAACCGCCTTTTCAACAGTCTTGTGCTCAAGGACTTCCCTTAGAGTTCCCCCATCGCCTCCGCCGATTACAAGAACCTTTTTTGGATTTGGATGAGCGAGCATGACAGGATGAACTAAGGGCTCGTGGTAGCTTCTCTCACCATGCTCAACAAGCT
>JAGGWM010000199.1 GCA_021157445.1 Thermococcus sp.
ATCTCCATCTGCTTTACTGGATCTTGGGAGAGGTCAACAACGATGGCTATGGCATCAGCATTTCTTATAACACTCAAAAGCTGTGTTCCCATACCCTTTCCCAAGGCAGCTCCTTCTATTAAGCCCGGCACTTCTACGAGTTGAATCTGAACGTCTTTATGCTTCATCATGCCGGGAACTGGCTCAACCGTTGTAAAAGGATAATCAGCAACATCAACATCAATGTCCGCAAGAACCTTGAGAAGTGATGATTTTCCAACATTAGGTAAGCCTGCAAGGACGATTTGAGCGGCCCCTTCTTTTTTAACGCTAAATGAATAGCCTCCACCTTTTCTCTGGCTTTGCTGCTTTTCCAACTCCTTCCTAAGCTCTGCCAACTTTCTCTTTATTTGAAGCCTGAGCTTTTCTGTACCCTTATGCTTTGGCACGGTAGCATACATTTTTTCTAGCGCCCTTATTTTTTCAGGTATTGTTTTAGCCTGCCTGTATTCCTCCTCCGCAGCTAAGTACTCCGCTGTTACGTTTGTTGGCATCTGTATTCACCTCTCCCTCTCTAGCCCATTTAGGGTTATAATAGAGGTTTTTTATAAATCTATGGTGTGAAACTATCATCAACTTTATATACCTTCTCGAAAAATTTTAGGATGGTGAGAACATGAAGGGGCTTTTAGATGAAATTGACAAGGAAATCCTGAGAGTGCTTCAAAAAAATAGTCGTACCCCACTAAGGGAGATATCAAAGCGAGTCGGACTTGCGGAGTCAACGGTCTATGAAAGAATTAAGAAGCTGAAAGAGCGTGGAATAATAAAGAAATTCACAATTATCCTCGATCCAGAGTCCCTTGGCTTTCATCTCTTGGCTTTCATACTGATAAAGGCAAAAGCTGGAAAATATGCTGAGGTTGCCGAAAAACTTATCTCCTACCCGGAGATAGTGGAAATCTATGAAACTACAGGCGATTATGATATGATACTCAAGATAAGGACGAGAAGCAGCGAAGAGCTTAATGACTTTCTTGACAAGATCGGAGAAATAGAAGGTGTGGTAGCAACACACACGATGGTTGTGCTGAAGATACACAAGGAAACAACCGAGCTCCCGCTTTAGATTTTCCCCTCTGCATAAAGCTTGTGATAAGCCCTTAGAAGGGCGTCCTTTACCCTTTTTGGCCCGTATCTTTTCACTGCACCTTTCAATCCTTCGGAATAAACCCTTTTAATTATCAAATCCACGTCGGGGGATTCTCTTAAGTTGTTTTCTATGTAGAGTTTCGCTATATCCTCCGGGTCCCTGTAGTTTAGCCCTTTAAGCCATTTTAAAGGAATTCCACTCTCGAATTTCTTTGTGACCTCGAATTCAATTACTGTTACCTCATCCTCCCCATTGAGCTCTCCATATATCTTGTTCAATGCACTTACCAGCTCTTTGACGTCTTTAAAGCCGTCTTTTTTTGCATCTTGAGTTGTAAGCTCCTTAACCCTTTTCTTTTCCACTTTTGTAATCCTTACTTTTGCAATCGCTGTATCACTGGGCGTTATGACGAGATAAACCTCGCTCCCCGGCTCAGCCTCGTAATTTCCAAATCTAATTGTCGTAGTCTTCTTTCCGCTGAGAATTCTGGACTTGTATGTGTTACCTATTAGCAGGAACTTTCTTATTTGAACCATTGTTGAGCACCTCTAAAATCTCTGGAAGTTCCAAAAGATCATTGATTTTGAAATCCGCATACTCTTCATATTCAAGCTCTCTATTTGCATATTTTCCATAGCGGAACCATACGGTATGCATTCCTACCTGTTTTGCCCCGTAGATGTCTGAATAAAGCCTGTCCCCAATCATCAAAGCCTCTTCCGGAGAGGCTCCAAATATTTTTAGGGCCTTTTGATATATTTTTGGATGAGGTTTTTTGACTCCTTCAAAGTCTGAGATTATAACATGCTCGAAGAAGTCGTCAAGATCAAGTCTCAGAACTTTTTCCCACTGCTTTATAGGATTCCCATCTGTTATTATCCCCAAGCGGTAGCCCATCTCTCTGAGTCTGATTAGGGTTTTTCTTGCGTGCTTGACTTCCCTTATGTGGGCAAACTTGGTATTATGATAGGCAATAACTCCAGCGGCAACCCATTTTGGATTGTATTTCAGGTCAAGCCTTCTGAGAAGGTAATCAAAGTGATGAGGAAAATTACTCCCATATTCGTTGATTAGCTCTAAGAGCTCATTATAGGCAGTGTCAAAATCAACTGGCAATCCGTGTTGGATCATGTTCTCTATGGCGTTTTTTCGGGCAAGTTCAGCTAGACGAGACGTATCTACAACGGTATCATCGAGGTCAAAAAACACAACCTTTATCATCCTAACCCCCACCCAAATAAAAAGTGTAAAGTATTTAACTTTTCCCTATATCAAGATAAAAGGACTTCATCTTTTGCTTTTCTTCCCTTAACTTTCTAAAATACTCATCCTCCCGAATGAGCTCGTTGAGGAGATCCTCGAGCTTCCACGTTAGGGATGTCGGTGTTGTGGTTGCGAAGATTGCACTGATTCCCTGAGAACGGACTGCCTTGATAACTCCATTTACCTCCTCATTCGAGAGGTTGTGCATTATGATAAACTTTCTCCAGTGCCAGTTACCGCTTCCCTCAAAAGTAGGAGCCTTTGCTACAACTTCTTCCACAACCCAATCTCTGCAGTATTCCGGGACTTCATAAACCTCAAATTCAGTAAGGACGTTCTTTATCCTGGAAACCTCATCTCCTTCAAATCCAATTAGGAGTATCATAGCACCACCTTAACACCCTTTATCTTTTAAACATCTTTTAACCTTCGCCAAAAGGTGTTCCATTACATCCCCTGCCCGCCCTTTCAGAAAAATATCCGCTATTGGAGTTATGCCGCTTTCCTTTGGGTTGATCTCTATTACATAACCTCCATTGTCCCTTACAATGTAAGGAATATATGCCGCTGGAAACACCCGACCGCTCGTTCCGATAACCAGGCAAACATCGGCCCTTTCGGCAAGCTTAAAGGCCTTTTGAAGAGCATCTTGTGGTAAAGGCTCTCCAAACCAAACAACGTCAGGTCTTAAGAGAGAATCACACTTTGGGCACTTAGGCAAATCCTCCTCTAAAAATTCCTCAAGTCTACCAGACTCAAGAAGGTCCTCACTATAATCACAGTTGATGCACTTAACTCGATAAATATTGCCATGAAGTTCTATGAGGTTTTTGTTTCCGGCCTCCCTGTGGAGGTTGTCGATGTTTTGGGTTATAACCGCCTTTAAAAGCCCCATTCTCTCAAGCTCTGCCAATGCTAAATGGGCTCTGTTGGGCTTTGCTTCCTTCATGATCTTCATTCTCATCTTGTAAAACTCCCATACAAGCCGGGGATTGCTTCTAAAAGCCTCTGGAGTGGCCACTTCTTCCACTTTATACTTCTCCCACAAGCCGCCCTTGTCTCTAAAAGTCGGTATTCCGCTTTCGGCGCTTATTCCAGCCCCGGTAAAAGCTATCAAAAAGTGAGAATGGGCTATTAATTTGGCCGCTTCCTCAATCATAGGACATCGCCTTATAATTCTCCCTTGAAATTTTTAAAGGTATTCCAACGGCAAGATTTAAATTACATGGATGTAAAATATCACATGCAAGAAATCAACGGGGTGATATCATGAGCTACCAGATGTATAGAGACAAGGTTTTGGAGTTTGTTGAGATGCACGAAAAGTGGAGGGCATCAACGATAAATTTGATTGCAAGTGAAAATGTAACTTCCCCAAGCGTTACAAGGGCTGTAGCCAGTGGATTTATGCACAAATACGCTGAGGGATGGCCAAAGCAAAGGTATTATCAAGGATGTAAGTACGTCGATGAGGTAGAACTTATAGGCGTTGACCTCTTCTGCAAGCTCTTCAAGAGCGATTTTGCCGATCTGAGGCCAATCTCCGGAACCAATGCAAACCAGGCTGCGTTCTTTGGACTAACAAATGCCGGTGATAAAGCTATTGTTCTCCACACCTCTCACGGCGGGCATATAAGTCATATGCCCTTTGGCGCCGCTGGTATGAGAGGGTTAGAGGTTCACACATGGCCTTTTGACAACGAAGAATTTAACATCGATGTCGACAAAGCAGCCCAGATGATTAGGGAGCTCGAGCCCAAGATAGTTGTCTTTGGTGGTTCATTGTTCCCATTCCCGCACCCGGTCAAGGAGCTTGCCCCAGTTGCTAAAGAAGTTGGAGCCTATGTAATGTATGACGCAGCCCACGTCTTGGGGTTAATTGCTGGAGGAAAGTTCCAAGATCCCCTTAGGGAAGGAGCCGACGTAATAACCTCCTCAACACACAAAACATTCCCTGGCCCACAGGGTGGTGTCATACTCTACAAAGACCTTGGAGAGGATACAGCAAAACTGCAATGGGCAATCTTTCCAGGTGTCTTAAGCAACCACCACTTGCACCACATGGCTGGAAAAGTCATCACAGCTGCAGAAATGCTCGAATTTGGTAAAGCCTATGCAGAGCAGATTGTAAAGAACGCAAAAGCCCTAGCTGAGGCTCTTGCAGAGGAAGGGTTCAAGGTTATAGGCGAAGATAAAGGCTTCACCGAGAGCCACCAGGTAATAGTTGACGTCAGCGAGCTCCACGAGGCCGGTGGTGGATGGGCCGCTCCACTCTTAGAAGAGGCCGGAATAATCCTCAACAAGAACCTCCTTCCATGGGATCCGCTTGAAAAGGTCAACACACCAAGCGGCCTAAGAATCGGTGTGCAGGAGATGACAAGAGTAGGGATGATGGAGGATGATATGAAAGAGATAGCAAGGTTCATGAGAAGAGTTCTCCTTGATAAAGAAGATCCAAAGAAGGTTGAGAAAGACGTCTTCGAGTTCAGGAAGCAGTTCCAGAAGGTTTACTATTCCTTCGACCATGGCCTGCCAATGAAGGAGTGATTCCATTTTTCTTACTTTTTCTTTTGAAGGCTTCGCTGTTTGCTAAATTAACACGAAATTATGTGGTTGAAGATTATTAAATTCGCAAGAAAGTAAAATTACTGTCTATGATGGAAAGAACTATAAGGGCTGAAAGTTTAAGTTTATGTGATAATGCCAGAACTGAGTAAGGAGGCATCAGCAGAGACTTGAAAGGGTGGGAGACTGGTGGTAGTTAAAGGACGGATGGCAGTTCCTATCCTTTTCCTAATTCTCGCATTGGCTTTTTTGGGTTATTGGCATCATTCACTATTAAACGAGCCAAATGGGAGCCCCTCTAATGCGAAGTGTCCATTCTGGGTTCCAGTTAAGGAAGCTGACGGCAGCGTTTTTGCTAAGTTTAATGATACAATTATAATGAGATCAGCAGATGGGAATTTTTTTATAAAAACGAACAGAACTGCGTATCGTATAACTTCATCCGAGGCTTACTTCTTTCCTTGGGGATTTGTTGGGCTCTATGAGAGGAATGAGACGGTTGAGCTTCCATTAATCCTTGTGGACGTGACGTATTATCCAGTGGCAGCTTTGGAACTTAAGAACAAAACCGCTACCTTGCAGGTAAAGCACTTTGTGGCATGTGACTACAGGGGAAATCTCCTGTGGGATCATGCTCAAATGCTCCCTTACATTTGGGAAGTAAGGAAAGTTGCTAGAAGTGAGGAGGGTATAAGCTGGCCCCAAATTTTTGTAAGTTCAACTAGGGGGCATTTTTTCATTGCAGAGTTTCATGGAGGTCTTCCAGCTGACAAAATGCCAGATGCAAGATACAAGCTTGGCGATGACTGGTTATATGTTTACGGTAAAGAGGGGCTTGTTAAAAAAATTGACCTTGGGAGGGGATATTGGGCAACAAGAAACATCTTCCTCGCTTCAAATGGCAGTTATACCATCCTAGGCTTTGAGTGTCCCCAGAGTGATGGGTCTCCTATGTTCGGGAGAGTCATTATATTTGAGAATACAAAACCAATCTTTGACAAGAAGTTCGATTACGACCCAAACTGCCTGTGTCATGTGATAGCTGGATGGGGCAAAATCAGGGAAGATGGCTGTGCAACATTTGGTTTGTACACCGGGATAGGAACCTACTGCAATGGAACATTCCATTATGAGAGCACTAAAGGGACTTCACAATCGGGCTGATGGATTAAATAGATAACCAGTTAATCGCGAAAGGTGAAACTCATGAGGAAACGGGATATTCTGCCTTTTTATCTCATTTATATGCTCCTGTTCAATTTAGGGATTCCGGCAAATTCTCTAGTCTCAGAGAACAGCTTTGAAAAGCATCCTTATTACACGTACACGAACTACTCCAAACCTACTTACACTGCTTCTTTTTATTGTTGGAACAGCACAAAGTATAGTGCCTCAAATGGGCAATATTTCGGATGTTATCTAGCATTTAAAGACAAATTACCCATTATTAAGGGTTTTTTAATCAAAGTTGACACTAAGAGCGATATTTTGATTAAAGAGGAGCATCCAAGCGGAAGTAATTATATAGGATTTAATTTGAATCCCAATTCAACGGGAAATCACACAATCACCGGAGAGATACAAGTTTATGAAGTTTGGTGGGTTGGTATTGTTGTACCAAGCAAATTGAAGTTCAAAATTGAACTAAATTGCAGAGAAAAAGAATGCAAAGTAACTCTAAGGTAGGTTGATAACAACCATGGATAAGCGTTCTGTGAAGACTTCATGAGAAATCAAGGTGTAAGTCTTTAGTAGCTGAAACCACTCTTGTTTCAATTAGATAAGGATAAGCGAGTTTCGATCTCTACAAAGGCACGGCACATTCACCCATAAAAAATTGTAAAGAGCTGACCTCCTCCCCGCCCTGAAGGACGAAGGTTCAGCTTTAGCCCCTCGCCAATGACGGAGAGGTTTGCAGGCCCATCACCTACTCCCGTTGCCGGTTTCGGCTCAGCCTGCAGGCCCGGTCTTGGGCCCATTACCCCTACCGCGCAGAGCGGTTCGGGGTTATCACCTCAAAAGCCACCTTCCAGAGTTTTTACGGCCACGCCGGGTGGCGTGGAAAGTGGACGCCTTACAGCGTCGCCTATCCAAACGGATAGGCAGTAATGAAACCCTCTCAAAGAGGGTTTGTTCTCGGTGGCCTCTTCGAGGCCTTACTATGCTGGCAAAACTTAAAAAGGTCACTCGAGCTTTGCCCTCTCGAACTCTTCTTTTCTGTTCAATGGCTTTGTGGCATCTATGCCCCACTTGGCAGTAAAGCCCTTCTCGCCAGAGGGATCAAGAGAAGAACCTCTTGCATTTGGGATTACAACGAGGTCTTTGTCCGCTTGAAATCTTGTAGCTATTGCCCATTCTACCTCCCTGTCGTCGTAGATGTTAATGTCATCATCAACCACTACCACATGCTTTAAGCTCGGATGTCCAGAAAAAGCTGCTAAAATAGCATTCTTTCCATCGCCGTCGTGCTGTTTTGTGATGCTTATCACTGCATGGAGCCACATGCATCCACCCTCTGTCAGTCTTACACCATGGACCTTCGGTACAACCCCTTTGACGCTCTTGTATATCTGAGGCTCCTTGGGAAGACCCATGAGCATATAATGCTCGTATCCACTGGAAAGCAATGCATGGAAAATTGGCTTCTCAACATGGTACATCTTTTCGAAGACTACAACGGGCTGCTCCCTTACGGTGTCATAAGTCCCGGTTATGTCAATAAATGGCCCCTCTTTGTCGAGCTCCGGCAAAATTTTTGCCTCAAAGACAAATTCACTCTCTATTGGAACCGGAATTCCATTAACATCTACAACTTCCAAGGGCTTCCCAAAGGCCATCTCGCTCATAGAGGATGCAATGTTAAGCTCACCTACCCCATAGGGAGGACTTGTAGCTGCTGCTAAAAGGATATGGATTGGATTACCAACAATTATCCTAACATCAAGCTCTTCACCGTGTTCTGCTTTATCCTTCCACATTGCATACAAATGCCTGGGAACCAATCTAACAGTTCCAGTTTTTTCGTCCTTTACCATTGTTCTGTGGTAGGAGAGGTTAACAAAACCATTCTCGTCCTTTGCTATGTATATCGCCGAGGTAAAATACGGTCCGCCGTCCTTCGGAAAGTAGTGAGGAACTGGCAGCTCTTTGAGGGAAAAATCCCTCGTGGAGTTCTTAAAAAATTCCGCAGTTTGCGTCTCCTTATAAGGAGCAGACTTCTCCATCGCTTCCATTATGAAGTGAGCAATTTCTTCCCTTTTTATTCCGAGGTATTTTGCTATTCTCTCTCGTGTGCTCCAAATGTTTCCGGCAACTTCCCATCCATCGACATCTTTAAACAAAACGGGTCTTGTTTTGTGCTGAAGGAGGTACTTGGTTACCTCAAACTTCTTGCTGACTGGCTTATCAATGATAACAAGCTCATCTTGAAATTGTCCCAATATCTCGCGTATCATAACACCACCCATCCAAAATTTGCTCATACTGTGATAAACTTTTTGGGCACTTCCATTTTTCGTGTTTCTTTTTGAATATTTTTCAAAATGATATAGAAAGAGCTATAAAGGGGGACTTCCAAAAATTTCTTTTGAGTTGCTATGAAGACCGTGGTATTGAGAATCCCGGATAAATCCGCATTGGTATATATTGAAAAGGCAGATCCTAAGATATACTTCATGATATACGAAGAGTTAACTTACCGAAAAAGTTTCGGCAAATGGGAGAAGCCAGAGAGTCTGTATGATCCCCATACAAAATCCTTCCCTGTCGGCCTAATTCCCCGCGTAAAGCAACTTTTGAACTCAAAAGGATACAGGGTTAGGGTAATTGATGAAAGAAAAGTCGAGGGATTGGAGATAAACGCAACGTGGAACGAAGAATATAAACTAAGAAAATATCAGGAAAAAGCCGTCAAAAAGGCATTAAAGTTTGGTATGGGAGTTTTAGCATTGCCCGTGGGAAGTGGAAAAACAATAATCGGGTTGAGAATAATTTATGAGCTTAACCTCTCAGCCCTTGTTGTTGTACACACAAAGGAACTCCTTTATCAGTGGGCTGAGAATATAAAGAGGGTTCTTGGGGTTGAAGCTGGGCTTGTAGGAGATAACAATTGGATAGAAAGACCAGTAACGGTGGCTATGATACAGACTCTTCTTTCCAGAGGGGTTGATAAGCTCCAGCTTCCATATGCAGTTGTTGTGTTTGATGAATGCCACAGGACATCGGCTGCAGAAAAGTTCTATGAGCTTGGGATAAGCTTGCCACAAAAATTTAGATTCGGCCTCTCCGCAACTCCGTGGAGGAGGATTAGAGGGGAAGAGCTAAAGATAGAGGGAGTAATAGGCCCCATAATCTATGAGGTTAAAGCCGAAGATTTGATAAGAGAAAAGTTCTTGGCAAAACCGAAGTTCAAAGTAATTGAATACGAATCCTTCATGCCCTCCCTCGCAGAACGCTACAAAGAACTTTATGAAGAGGTGATCATGGAAAACGAAGAGAGAAACAAAGCAATAGTGGAGAGTGCATATAAACTCGCAAAACAAGGCCATAGGGTTTTAATAGACGTCAAGAGAATTGAACACGGGAAGATTCTCGTGGAGATGCTTAAAAAGAAGGGCATAAATGCGGAGTTTTTGAGTTCTCAGAGTCCAAATAGATGGGAAATTTTTGAAAAGTTCAAAAATGGAGAAATCAACGTTTTGGTGTCTACTCTGCTAAAAGAGGGAGTTGATATCCCAGAGATTTCTGCCATAATTCTGGCTGGAGGAGGAAAAAGCGACATAATGACAATCCAGACGATAGGCAGGGCTTTAAGGCCCAAAGGGAGAAGCGGGGCAGTTATAGTTGACATAAAAGATGAGGATCCATTGCTCTTTACCCACTTTATAGAGAGACAAAAAGCCCTAAAGCAGTATTACGGCAAATATTACGATAAAGAACTCGAGAAACTCATAAAGAAGTGAACCACTCCTCAAAAATGCTTGCTATTATTAAGTGCTGGGCAAATTTTTCGAAGAATTCTTTTTTAGCCTTTTCGACTGCATAGGGATCTTTTTCAAAGAATACTTCATCATACTTAACTTCCCAGAGAACGAGGTTCTCTGGAGGGGCAGGAGGGAGTTTTCTGCCAACTTTTTCTTTCAGCATTCGTTTTACTTCTTCTCTTGAGAGAACACCAGAGGCACAAAGCTTGAGAGCCGTTACGATTCTTCTAATCATCTCCCAGAGAAAGCTCTCTCCTTCAATTTCAACCACAATTACATTCCCCTTTGGGAGTATTTCAACCTTATCTATTTTTCTTATCGGGTTTTTATTCCCTTCAAGGCGCGCAAAGTTTGAGAAGTCATGGACTCCAACAAAAAGTTGGGCACACGATTTCATTTTCTCAATATCGAATCCTTCATCGAGGAGGTAGTATCTATACACTTTCCCCCTGCTCCAGAATCTTGGATGGAAATCTTCTGGAACCTGTGCCCTTCCTAAAACCCATACATCCCTTAAATGATGATTCAGAATCCTGGGATACGTGAGTTCGGGTTTAGATGTGTTAAAAGCGATGACGTTCCCAAAAGCGGAAACTCCCCTATCGGTCCTTGAAGCACCCTTAAAATTCGCATCTCCTGGGTTTTCAATTATTCCGAGCTTGGTTAATGCTCTAATTATCTCACCCTCTACGGTTCTTAACTTGGGCTGCCTTTGAAAGCCGTAAAACCTTCTCCCATCGTAGGCAATTTTTAAAGCTATCCTCATGCCCGGAAATTCGGATTGAGGCTATAAAAAGGTTGCTTGTTATTTTATCTTTACAAATATCAAGGTCAATGTGCCTATATCTCCGGTTAATTCGGGAATATTTTTGGAAGTTTGACAATAAAAATAGGATAAAAGCTAAAACCTCTGCTCCACAGCGAAAATTGGAGGTGGTGAAATGGTAGCTGAGATTGATATGGAAACAATGGAGTCCCTAATTAACTTTGATATTATGTTTACGTTAGCAAAGAAATTTCTCCAAGAAGGGGGTCTTTTTAACTCCTCCCTATTTAAGAGAAAGAAAAGGGGTCAGAGAAAACTCCTCTTATATTTTTCTTCCGAAAACCTCGCCCTTTAGGGTGGGGATGCAAACACTCTAAGAGTGGGCATCGAAAAAGTTAAATACCTCCATTACACGCATGATTTTGAGAAAGTATCCGGCGATTCCGTAAGGATAGCCGGTAGTGGCCGCGTGACCCGGCCAGTGAGAGCGAGGCTACCGGCAACGGGATGCCGGATGAGCTCTCACGAAGCTCCGCCCTTTAGGGTGGGGTAGGTCACA
>JAGGWM010000052.1 GCA_021157445.1 Thermococcus sp.
CTTTGGAAAGGATTAATCCTTTTCTAGTTTTTTTAGCATTTCCCTGATTTCTTGGAATTCTATTGCGATCTGACGTGTCAGCTCGGTTATCTCTCTTTCAGCTTTATCTATTGCGATGTAAAGTCTAAACAACAGCAGATAGCTGAAGCCTATGGCAACTACGAACAGTGCATCCAGCCCTCTCCCAAGCCCCAAGATTTTTCTTATTGCCAAGGAGATCTCCACTGGTTTCAGGGAGATTACCAGCATTATAAAGAGCAAAGCCTCCCAAAACACTAAATCCCGCCAGTCAAGTTCCTTTCTCCCGTACTTTCCGAGTACGTACACCATAAGTGCCAAAATAATGATAACGGCAATATACTGCACGGCATACATTTTTAATCACCTCATCCTATCTAACAACAAATTAAAGGCTATTTTTACACCCTCTAAGATATTCGTTCCTTTCTTTTTGGCATATTCTGTGTAAACGGCCTTTATGGGGACTTCAACTATTCTGCATCCGTGCTTTGAAGCCTCGATTATTATCTCGCTTGAAACAGCGTATCTATCACATGTAATTTTTATTTTGGAGGCACATTCCTTATTTAAACACCGCAAGCCGCTTTGGGAATCGGTAACGTATTTCCTTGCGAATACTGCCGTTATAAAGTCAAGAACGAAATTTCCAAAGCGTTTTACAAATGGCATTTCGCTTATGTCTCCTTTCAATCTTGAGCCAACGGCAAAATCTGCCCTTCCCTCTGCAACTGGTTTTATGACCTTTAGAGCGTCCTCAATCAAATGCTGGCCATCTGCATCAAAGGTTATTACCAATTCGGCTCCTTTGAGGAGGGCATATCTTATTCCCGTTCCCAGCGCTCCTCCTAGTCCTCTGTTTACGAGATGATTTAAGACAACAACACCTTTTTCCTGCGCTATCTCTTTGGTTCCGTCTTTACTCCCGTCATTTACTACTACGACTTCCTCTTCTTTGAAATGTTGGAGTAGTTCTTCTAAAACGTTGCCGATGGTTTTTTCTTCGTTGTATGCAGGCACAACAACATATGCCTTAAGTAATCGTCTAAAGAGCTCAATAGCATCTTTAACGTTAGCCACTTCAAAGTTTGCCTCTTCTTCAATTTTAAAACTCATCCTTCCGCTTTCGTTGGAGGTTATAAGCACGCTCATGCATCCCAACTCTCTTGCAGGGAGCAGATCATACCCATGATCTCCTACAACAAATACTTTTGTCGGTGGAACGTTAAAATGGTCAAGTATCTTCTTTAAATGGCCAGGGTTTGGCTTTACATCTTCCGGGGGCACGTCATCCCTGGTAACAACGAGATCAAAAAAATCCTCAATTTTGTGCTTTTTCAGCACGTACTCTGTGGCTTTTCTGGAACTTCTGGTCATAAGGGCAATTTTTATTTCGTTTTCCCTTAACAGCTCCAGAAGATCCCTGGAACCTTCGAATAAATAGCTGTCTCTAGCCCTTTCCACTTCCAGTTCAACGAGAAATGAGTGCAGATGATCAAAGTCTATCCCCGTGGCTTGAGATATCTTAAGCAGGGTTTCGTACATGGGCGTTAGATCGCCAATAAGCTCCTTTGATATTCCCTCCCTTTCGAGTCTCTCTTTTAGTTTCTCCTTTACCTCTGCAAAATCCATCGGGGCACCTACGAGAGTTCCATCGAGATCAAAGACGACCAACTTGATGTCCATGCTTTTCCACCCTGTGATATTTCTTATGGTAGCGGAAGAGTTATTAAGTCCTTGCTTAATTTAGCTTGGGTGGTTATAATGATAACGCCTATTGTGGGTTTTATCCTTTCGCTTCTCCTAACCCCTTACATTGGTTCGCTAATGAGAAAAGCCGGCATAGTCGGGAGAGACATTCACAAACTGAACAAACCTGAGGTTCCAGAAATGGGAGGCATTGTTCTTTTGCTCGTATTGCCTCTAAGTCTCACCTCTCTTTTAAATGAAACTCTTGCAAAAGCTCTGCTGATATTTCTTCTATTCGGTGTTATAGGCATAATAGATGACATAACACAGCTTAGACAGTCTCATAAAGTTTTGTTGTCTTTGTTAATCTCTTCCCTTGTTATCTCGATTTCTGTAAATACCGATTTAGATATTCTGCTAACATCTTTGGAGCTAGGAATGCTCTACTATCTTTTTGCAATACTTTTCATAACCGGTTCTGCCAATCTGGTAAACCTGCTAGCGGGATTCAATGGATTAGAGGTGGGGACTTCGGCTATAGCCCTCTTCTTTTTGGGGCTAATAACTTCCGGCAATGCCCAAATTTTGGCATTGACTGGGGCTGCCGTGGCTTTTGGGTTTTTATGGTGGAATAAATATCCAGCCAGAATCTTTCCTGGAGACACTGGGACATTATCCCTTGGAGCTTTAATAGGACTCGTTGGTATTTTAGGTAAAGTTGAAATCTTTGCGGCTTTCCTATTGCTACCCCATTTTGTGGATTTTCTTCTTAAGTCGAAAATACGGTTTAAAGGCAGGCCATTGGGGAGGACAGAGGTTTTGGAAGATGGGACGTTAAAAGCTCCACCCTATCTAAGTTTTTTGGGCTTGTTAATGAGAATAAAAAAAGTGAAAGAGCCCCAACTAGTTGCAATGGTTTGGGGAATAGAGACGATTTTGGGACTTATTGTCCTTCTTCATCAATTACTTTGACCATTCCAAAACCATAGCTGGTCTTGTTCCCAAAGCCGTTTTCGTACCCGAATTTTGCTATTTCTTTTGATCCATAATAGCGGAAAACCATTAGAGAGCCCCTATAATAGCTCTTCTCCACCTTTATCCTGACCGGTTTGAATTTTATGACATCAAAGTGAAACTCGGTATCCTCTGGGAGTCTGCCATTTATCTCTGAAAACTTTGTGAGCATTACTTTTCTAAGTTTGTCCTGGAAGTCCTCATTGTTTGGGTAAAGATCCCAAATTTTTACCTTATTGTCTTCAAACTTGGCTGTTCTCACAACTATAGGGCTTAACGTCGAAAAAAGCGTTCCATCTCTTATCTTTGGCTCCCGGAGTATCTTTATGTCGGCCATAGAGAACATAGCATCCCCTACCTTTAGGATGGGATTCGAGATAAACCCTTCTGCAATAGCCTTTATGATTTCAGTAAGAGAAGAGGAAACGTAGAGTGATATATCTTCCGAAAGCACTTTAATTCCCCTATCTGGGATAATCTCCCTCTCTCTAATCATTATCCTGGAAAAAGTGAAGTAATCCTTGTATTCCGTTTGAAGTATTTCCGCTAAGTCTGGCGCCGCAATGAAAATCTTCTCAAGCAACTGGTCGTGAATTTCACCGTTGTAATTAAATGGGACTATAGCATTCTTATTTTCAGGTTTGAGTTTGATTTCAATTCTCATCAACTGCCCCTCCGCTCTAAATAATATCTTTGCCTTTGATGTTAATAAGAATTTCGAATGCAGATTGTCTCCCTGCTTATTTTTGGGAAAGTAAAACATCGTAGGGGCAAACTTTTTAAAGCCCTTTTATCACCCACTATTGGCAATCTTATAAGGGGCGGCTGGCTAGAGCTGGCCGTCACCGGGAGGTGCTGGAAATGGCAAGGTTGCACGCAAGGAAAAGAGGAAAGTCTGGATCAAAGAAACCACCGAGGACTGCTCCACCCACATGGGTGGAATATACGGCTGAAGAAGTTGAGAATCTTGTTGTTAAGCTCAGGAAGGAAGGTTATAGCACCGCTATGATAGGCACGATTTTGAGAGATCAATACGGGATTCCGAGTGTTAGACTTATCACCGGGAAGAAAATAACCAAGATACTCGAAGAGAACGGTCTTGCTCCAGAAATCCCAGAGGATTTAATGTTCCTCATTAGAAAGGCGGTCAAGCTTAGGAAACATTTAGAACAGCATCCCAAAGACCTTCATTCAATGAGAGGCCTTCAGCTTACTGAGAGCAAGATCAGAAGGCTTGTAAAGTACTACAGGAGAACAGGGAAACTACCAGCCAAGTGGAGATACGATCCAGAGCAAGCAAAGCTTCTCGTTCGCTGATTTTCACCTTTTTCCTTATTAAGGTGGTATAATGGATAAGAACGCATTTTTAGAGAAGGTTAGAGAAGGCGCAGAGCTAATAAAGATGCACATTGAGTTAGGCCATACTATCCGGATTGTTTCACACAGGGATGCGGATGGCATAACTGCCGGTGCAATTCTGGCAAAAGCCCTAGCCAGGGAAGGGGCAGATTTTCATCTTAGCATAGTGAAACAGCTTGGAGAAGACACTTTAAAAGAACTTGCAGAAGAAAAGCAAAAGATTTATGTTTTCAGTGACCTTGGGAGTGGCTCTATAAAGTTAATTGAGAATTATCTAAAGGATGTTAGCGTTGTTATAGCGGATCATCACCCTCCAGAAGATGGCGAAATCGAACAGGAAAATCATATACTTGTAAACCCCACTCAGTTTGGGGCAGACAGTGTTAGGGATCTAAGCGGTTCCGGTGTAGCTTACTTCACAGCGAGGGCAATAAACGAAAAAAACAGAGACCTTAGCCACTTAGCTTTGGTTGGTGCAGTCGGGGATATGCAGGAAATTGATGGACAATTTCATGGGATGAACCTTGACATAATAGAGGATGCAAAAAGACTGGACTTAATAGAGCTTCGTAAAGAGCTAAGGCTCTTTGGAAGAGAAACCAGAACTTTGGCTCAAATGCTTGCCTATGCTTCAAATCCCGAACTTCCCGGAATTACCGGGGACCTTAGGAATGCAATAGAATTCCTGCGCAGCAAGGGCTTTGATCCTGACATGAAGTACTGGCAGCTTAGAGAGGAAGAAAAGAGAAAGCTTCACGATGCCCTTGTTATTCACTTGATTAAGAACAATGCCTCTAAAGAAGATATCGATAAACTCATCGGGGATGTTGTGCTGATTAAGCTTTATCCCGAAGGAGACCCAAGGCACGAAGCAAGGGAATTTGCTACCCTTCTAAACGCCACAGGGAGGCTCAACATGGGCACTCTAGGAGTTGCGATATGTCTGGGAGATGAAAAATCCTTCAAAGAAGCGCTAAAGCTCGTGGATGAGTACAAGAAAGAGCAGATAGAAATGAGAAGATACCTCATCCAAAACTGGAGTAATGCAGTTGAAAAAGAGCATGCTTATATATTCTATGCGGGCAAAAACATCAAAGACACGATGGTAGGAATAGCAGCAACAATGGCAATAAATTCTCAGCTTGCAAAGCCTGAAAAGCCTGTAATTGTCCTAGCAGACAGCGAAGAAAATGGACTTGTAAAGGGTTCCGCAAGAACAACGAAAAGAGGAATTGAAAAGGGATATGACTTAGGGGAAGCCTTAAGGAAAGCTGCAGAAATCCTTGGAGGAGAAGGAGGAGGGCATGCAATAGCAGCGGGAATAAGGATTCCAAAGGATAAGATAGATGAGTTTACCGAGCTAATAGACAAACTTCTTGGAGAGCAGAACTCAAACGGTGGAAGGGATGAAAATTAGGGCTAGGGCAGAGATAATCTGGGATTATAGAGATGAAAGTACCGCTAAGGCCATTGCTGAGGCTGTTGAAGTTGACAATCTGAATCTACCAGAAAACTTTAAATTTAGAACTTACTGGGAAGATGGTAGAGTCATAACAAAAGTTAAATACCTTGGTGAGATTGAAAGC
>JAGGWM010000109.1 GCA_021157445.1 Thermococcus sp.
GTTCATATGGTTGACTGAGCTCTTCCCCAAGGTGCCAGCCGGGTTTGCAATAGGAACATTATTCTACTTGGCATTGTTCTTTGCAGCATTCACCTCACAAATTGCAATCACTGACGTCTTTGTGAAGAACGTGGTAGACTTTGGAATTCCAAGAAAGAAGGCTGCTACATACGTTGCTATTATTGGTTTGATTGCGGGTATTCCAGCAGCAATAAAGATTGGCTGGCTCGACAACCAAGATTGGGTCTGGGGAGATGCCTTACTCATTAGTGCGGTAGTGATATCCTTCATTATGCTCAAGACTGGCTTAGAGAAGAACAGGGAAATTGCTAACAGGGGCTCAGACATTAAGATCGGCAAGTGGTGGGACATAATGATTGGTTACATAGCTCCTCTGAGTATAATAGTTGTTTTACTATGGTGGATCAAGCAATCAATTAACTGGTACCCAGAAACGTGGTGGAAACCCACTGAGACTTTCAGTACTGGAACCGTTATATTCCAGTGGATCATAGCTGCCATTGCCATTTGGATTATAGTTAACAAGATGCTCATGCCCAAGATAGAAGCAAGACTTGCAGAGGAGGGAGCTTGAATGGAAGGATCAGTGATAGCTTCGATGATAATAGTGCTTGGATTCTACTGGGGCCTGACATTGTACTTTGTTAAACTGGCACTAGAAAAGGAAAAAGAAAAGGCACGGGCTTCCTGATTTCTTTTCTTTTTTACCTCAGCAAAAAGCCCTTCCAAAGAGGATCGTTTTTGGTTATTATGTCTTGAGAAATCTTTGTTATGTATGCACTCCCCGTTATTTCTGGGATTATCGCTGTATATTTGCCTATTTTTGTTGTTCCAACGATTCTTATTTTGAACTGGGTTCCAATTATGCTCTCATGCACAAAGATGTCCCCAACTTTGAGAATACCCTTAGAATAGAGAGTTGCGACTCTTGAAGCACTTCCAGTTCCGCAGGGACTTCTATCCACACTCCCCTCCCCCCATATGACAACATTTTTGCCATCTGAATTTTCCCTTTCAGGCTCATCAGTGAGCATTGCCAGGTTTATTCTGTTTTGAACACCTTTTCTCGGATGTTGTACTTTTATCTGCTCATTTGCTGCCTGAATCAACTTTAATGCTGCAGGTATGAGTTTTTGAGTGTATTCTTTTCTGACTTTAAGTCCCATTTGCCGGGCATCCGCTATTACGTAGAAGTTCCCTCCAAAAGCGACGTCTACCCTTATCTTTCCGATACCAGGATAGTTAATATCAAACTCCCCTACATGGAAGCTAGGTACATCTACAACAGTAACTTCTTTGACTATTCCGTTTTCTACTCTCGCCTTTGCCTCTACCAGACCAGCAGGGGTTTCGAGTTTTACTATAGTATAAGGTTCTTTAGCCTCCACAATTCCCAGCTCAATTAATGCCGTGGCAATTCCCATGGTGGCATGGCCGCACATATCCAAATACCCGGCGGTGTCCATGTAGATGACTCCAAAGTCAGCCGTATCCGAAGGTACCAGAACAGCTCCAAACTGATCTCCGTGACCTCTAGGTTCCCATAAAAGGCCTGTTCTTATCCAATCATAGTGCTTTTTGAAATATTCCCTTTTTTCTATTATGTCATCTCCTTCTACTGGTGGGCCAGAAAGTAGTATCCTAGTTGGTTCTCCTTCGGTGTGGGTGTCGACTACATAAAAAGCATTCTTTATTAACGTATATCATCACCCCATTATACAAGGAACTAAAAATATATAAAAATTGCTAAAGTTCTATATGAGTTCCTATCCCTAACTTCAGTGCTTTTTCATAAGCTAGTTTGGCGGTAATGGCATCTTCTATTGCAAGCCCCACACTCTTAAAGAGGGTGATTTCCCTATCATTGTCTCTCCCTTTCTTAGCTCCAGCCACGAGCTCACTCAATTCAGCATAAATGTAAGTTTCATCAATTATGCCCTCTTTTATAGGTATTATAATGTCTCCTGACTCGTTAAGAACGCCTTCTCGTGAATCTACAACTAATTTGGACTTCTTAACAGTCTCTGAGTCCAATTCTCGTGCATCTTTTCCCACCCATCCAATGGAATTTATATGGGTGCCCTCTTTAACCCATTCTCCCCTAAGAACCGGTTTTCTTGCAGTGGTTGCAATGATTAAAATATCTGAGTTTTCAGCTACTTCTTTAGGAGACTCAACAACATCTATTTCAACTCCAAACTTTTTAGACATCTCATCTGCAAAATTTTGGGATTTCTCTTTGTTTATGTCGTATACATAGGCTTTTTCTATATTTCTAACTTCATAAACGGCCCATAGCTGTGTTCTGGCTTGGACTCCTGCTCCTATTATTCCCACGGTCTTTGCATCTTTCCTTGCCAGATACTTGGTGGCAACACCGCTTGCCGCTCCGGTTCTCATCGCGGTTATGTAGGTTCCCTCCATAAAGGCTAAAGGTTTTCCAGTTTCAGGGTCATTAAGTAAGATGGATGCTAAGACACTTGGGATACCCTTTTTAGGATTCTCTGGATACAAAGACACGACCTTTACAGCTAACGCTTCGGAGGATTCTAAGTAACTTGGCATATAGAGAAGAAAACCATTGTGCTTTTCTACCTCTAAAATTGTTCTTAAAGGAACTTTTGCCTTTTCATGATACAGCTCAAGAAATGCTTTTTCAACAGCTTCAATAACTTCTCTCATTGCTAGAACTTTTTCTAAATCTTCTCTGGTTAGAAGCAACATGGCTTTTCACCAATTTTTATTTCGCAGATTTTCTATAAATGCATTTCTATAGATCCGGTTTAAAGCTTTGAAATTTGACCAAAGAATTATGTAACCAAAGGTTTTGCACCTTTTTATTAAAACATAATGTTTAAATATTTTACAAACACAAATTTCATGAAAACATTATGTGGGTGATCCTATGCGTCCACTGGATCTATATAAGAAAGACCCTTCTAGGAAGATTACAATCTATTTTGAGGGCAAACCGCTAGAGGCAAGCCGTTTATACATTTCCTATTCTAAGACGAAGTGACTACATACCTATCAAAGATAACTCCCGCCATTAGAGAACTTCTAATATTAAGGACGTGGGCCGGCTATTATGCCAAAACTCCGGACAACAATCCTGCAATAAGGAGGATAAATGAGATAGATGAATACTACATTGCTGCCGGATTCAGTGGGCATGGGTTCATGATGGCGCCAGCAGTTGCGGAGATGCTCTCTGATTTGATAACAAAAGAAAAGAGCAAGCTCCCAATTGAGTGGTACGATCCTTACCGCTTTGAAAGGGGTGAATTAAGGGTCAAAGCCCTGCAAATGGGTTGACATTCACAAATTTTATTTTTTATTTAATTTTGTTGTATGTGCACGTTATTATTTCAAAAGTTGTTTGCCTTTTTGGTGTTTATTTTTCCCTCTGTTTTAACCAAAGGTGAATAACATTTTTATTGAAAAACATTTAAAGTGGGGATTGTTTATTTTTACATTGGTGAACCTTTATGCGCCTTACTGAACATCCCATTTTAAATTTTGAGAAAGTTCGTAGAAAAGAAGTGACCATCTACTTCGAAGGAAAGCCAATAAAAGCCTATGAAGGTGAAACAATTGCGATGGCCCTCCATGCTGCAGGAATAAGAACACTCCAGCATTCAATAAATAAGCACAGACCAAGAGGGCTTTTCTGTGCAATTGGAAAATGCTCCTCTTGTCTCATGAAAGTCAATGGCATTCCAAATGTAAGAACCTGTATAACGCTGGTAGAAGAGGGTATGCAGATAGAGAGGCAAGAAGAAAAATCAGCACTGCCAAAAACTACAAAGCCGCCTAAGTGGAAGGAGCCTCCAAAAGTAGAAGCAGACGTTGTTGTTATTGGTGGAGGCCCAGCAGGGATGATGGCTGCAATAAACGCAAGTGAAGCTGGAGCGAAGGTTGTTCTGTTGGATGAAAATCCAATGCTCGGAGGACAGTTAGTTAAGCAGACTCACAAGTTCTTTGGGAAGAGAGAGCAGTTCGCTGGGGTTAGAGGGATAAAAATTGCCGAGATACTGCAGGAAGAGCTCAAGAAACGAAATGTGGAAGTCTTTTTGGAAACTTCAGCAATAATGCTTCTCCAGGAAGGAGAGAGAAAACGCGTCGTTGGGGTTAGCAAGAACAAAGAAC
>JAGGWM010000119.1 GCA_021157445.1 Thermococcus sp.
CTCCATTTTCCAAGGGGCCTCATGCATCCAATGCTCAGCTCGCCACTAAATTTTTCCCTTGCATATCTAATAACCTTTAGACTTTCTTCTACGGAAGGAACCGCTAGGCTTTCCATTTCTGTCCCTCTTGTAGGGATTAACACATTAAGAACCAAGACGTCAATTGGATACTCTACAAGCATATCAATGGCCTTATATTCCCACCAGATCTTTCCAAAGTCCAAGCCAATTGTTATGTGCGGTGCAACTTTAATCCCGTTTGAGATTAGAAGCTCTATTATCTCAAGGTAATCTTTAACGCCCTTCTCTATTTTATAAACTCTCTTAATGACATCATCATCTCCCACAAAATCAAGAGAAACCACATCTACATGCTTTATCCATTCTAAGTCCCCTTCATCTATAAATCCCACGTGGGCGTTAAGCTTTAATTTTGTTTCCTTTTTTATTTGCTCTATCTCTGAAGAATAAAGATCAAGTGGTACTTTCAGGCGGGAATCCATTCCTCCACTTAAAAGACAGCCCTTGTAACCTTCTTTTTCAAGGGACTTGCAATATTCAACAAGGTTGTGCTTTGTAACCTTTTTCATCCCTTTAAGATAATGCTTCCCACAGTGAGCGCAGTTTAAGGCACAGTAGTCCCCAGTAAGGGAAATGGATGGAAAAGAAATTCCCGGTATGTAAACTTTAAGCTTTTTCAAAGCAATCACTCCTCATCGACACTCGCTTCAACTCTCTCTACATCTTCGATAATATCCTCCTCTTCTTCTTCGAGAAGGAACTGCTCCTCTAGTTTTTCCTCAAGGCTAATCTTCTTCTTTTCTTTCATGGTAAGTTTTTCCGCCTCGGCCACCATGTTTAAAAGCACAGCCGCCAATCTCGCAGCAGTCTCTGTTCTCATTGAAGCCTTTGCCTCAACATCCTCGTTGTGGATTATCATGCTTATGTTTGCAGGTCTGAAGTTTCCATACTGATCCACATACGCATCCCATAGGCTCAGGGCTATATACTTGTCCTTGCTTCCCATATAAATTCTTATCGTATACCTCGGCTTATTTGCCATAATCTCCACCAATTGTTGTTTTTTGTTTGCTAATAAAAGTCTTTTGAAAAATATTTAAAAGCTCCAGGTGAAGTGTATAACACCCAATGAAGAGTTCAGCCTTACCTGAGTTGTGATGAGGGAGTGACGGACTGAGGGGATTTCATGGTGATACTATGGAAGAAGTTCATAAACCTCTAGTGGTAAGTATTTTTGGGAATATTCTTTTGGCCATTCTGAAGGTTTTTGTGGGGTTTCTGTATTCAAGTCTAGCTTTGATTTCCGATGGCATTCACTCCCTCTCAGATGTTGTAACGAGCATTGTAGGGTACCTAGGAGTTAAGATCTCCTCAAAGCCTGCCGATAGGACTCATCCCTTTGGGCACTCCAGATTTGAATCCTTATTTGCCTTTTTTATGGGTATGGCACTCTTTCTGGTTGCCTACGAAATAGGCAGAGATGCTTTAGAGAGAATTTTTGTTGGATATACTATTGAAGTTAACTCGCTTATGCTTGCCGTTGTTGTGCTCTCTATTATCTCAAAGGAGGCAATGACACAATATTCCCTTAGAACCGGGAAGAGACTCAACAACCAAATATTGATTGCAGATGCCTATCACCACAGAAGTGATGTCTTAAGCAGCGCAGCTGTGCTAATCGGCCTGTTCTTTCAGAAACTTGGCTTTAGCTATGGAGATGCTCTGGTAGGACTCGTTGTGGCTTTGCTGATAGGAAAAGTAGCGGTTGAGATAGTCCTCAAGAATGTGAACTACCTAACCGGCACATCTCCACCGTTTGAACTTTGTGAAAAAATTAAAGAAACCGCTCTTGGGGTTGAGGGTGTTATAGGAGTTCACGACCTAAGGGCACACTATGTCGGGCCAAAACTTCATGTTGAACTGCACATAGAGGTCCCCCCGCATTTGACTCTTAAAGAAGCCCACGACATAAGCGAAGAAGTTAAAAGGAGTATCGAGAACATCGATGAGGTTGAGGTGGCATTTGTTCATGTTGACATCAAAGGGATAACGGAGTGAGACGAATGAAGCTTGAAGAGCTCCTGCAGAAGATAGTTCACCAGGAGAATGAACTCTACAACCTTTACAAACTTGGAGAAACCTTTGCAACTTATGAATATCCTTATTTAATTGAACATTTTCAATGGCTTGCAAGTGAGGAACTAAGGCATAGAAACACAATCGAGAAATTCATTGGTGAAAAAACACTTGAAGGCACTGTGATCATAGATTACGTTGACTCACTAAGTCTGGAGCCTTACTTCCAAGATGAAAGGGCTGATCCGCAAACTCTAAGCGATCTCGTTCTAGAGGCACTTATAAGGGAGAAACACAGTTATGAGCTGTATAAAAAGTTGAGTCAGATATTGAGTGGCTCCCTAAGCGAGATATTCAGGATGATGGCCCAAGAAGAGCTCAAACATGCTTACAGACTGAAGATTATCTATGAAGGCTTAGAGGAATAGTTGGATAAAATATCCGACCTAAGGATTTTTCTACTCTTTATTATTCCGACAGAACTTATCTTCAATATTTGTCATCTCGGCAATCTACACCGGGGCAAGATATATTTACCTCCCTTGCTCATTACTCTCTACTGATACTTTTACTAAGGTATCACGGGATATTAAAATAATACGACAGGGGGGTTTATATGCCAGTTGAAAAAGTGATGAAAAGGGATGGTCGAATAGTTCCTTTCGATGAGAGCCGTATAAGATGGGCTATACAAAGGGCAATGTGGGAAGTTGGGGTGAGGGATGAGAATCTTCTCGATAAGATTGCGAAGGATGTTGTTGATAGGATCAATGAGCTTTATGAAGGGCAAATTCCCCACATAGAGAACATTCAGGATATAGTAGAGCTTGAATTAATGAGAAACGGGCTTTTTGAGGTTGCTAAAGCTTACATAATCTACAGGAAGAAAAAAGCAGAAATTAGAGAGGAGAAAAGAAAAATCCTAAACAAAGAAAAGCTTGACGAAATAGACAAACGCTTTTCAATAAACGCTCTGAGAGTTTTGGCAAGTAGATATCTCATAAAGAATGAGGAAGGAAAGATCATCGAAAGTCCAAAACAGCTCTTTGAGAGGGTAGCTATTTTAGCAGCAATCCCAGATCTTTTGTACGACGAGAGAGTCTTCTCTAAAGAGGGAACCCACACCCAAGACTTGAAGAGAGTTGAATACTATCTGCAGAACTTTGAGAACTTTGACGAGGTTTATAGCATAGGCCGCTTTAAGCTCAA
>JAGGWM010000065.1 GCA_021157445.1 Thermococcus sp.
ATGCAAGCCCCACATTCTATGCACTTTGCTTCGTCAACAAGAACTGCCCCTGTTTTTTCGTCCACACCTAGGGCTTTTGTTGGACAGACGTTTACACATGGATAGTCGGGGCATTGAACACAGGTGTGTGGAACGTTAATCCCGGGCAACAGTTCAAAAACCCTTATCCTCGAAGCTTCCGGCCATATAATTCCTTCGTGCTCGAGGGAGCATGCGACTTCACACAACCTGCAACCGCTGCACCTATCGGGAGTTATCAAAATCCACATTCTCTCACCATGTTGAGTCTTATTAGGCTCTTCCTCACCCATGTTATCACCAAAAATGATATTGCCTTCCATGTATATAATGATTACGAAAATTATAGCGTTCAGATTATTGTCTCAAAGGCTGTTCAGAGTTGGGCTTTTTCTGTGCTATTCATAAAAGGGGATGTGATTAGTTGTCCTACTTCTGCATCATTTTTGCACTTATTGGACGTTTCTCAAACCCAAAAACTTATACAAATTCGGGTTAAAGATTTATAAAGGTGCGAATTCTATCATGAACGTGAACCGCGCTGAGACAATTCTCCTTGGAATTACTGCTATATGGGGATTCACATTTCCAGCAATGAAGGTTAGCCTTGGTTATATCCCTCCGATTCTATTTTTAGCTTATCGTTTTGGGATAGCTTCTCTTTTTATGCTCCTTATTTTCAGGAGGAGAGCCTTAGCAAAGGAAACATTCTTTGAGGGGTTTATTTTGGGAGCAACCCTATTTTTTGGACACGGATTCCAAATTGTTGGGCTAAAATATACATCTGCATCTAACTCTGCCTTCATAACATCTCTGTATGTTGTTTTTACGCCTTTCATAGCCTATTTTATCTTGGGTGATAGGGTAAGGAGGAGGGATGGGCTCTCTCTGGGAGTTGCAATAATCGGCTTATACCTCATCTCGGGAGCTAGCTTGAGCTTTAACTACGGTGATCTGTTGACGATCCTTTGTGCAGTTTCTTTTGCATTTCAGATAGTTCTTGTTCAGAAATTTGGGGAAAAGGATTATATCAGCCTTGCCTTTTGGCAGATATTTTGGAATTTTGTATTTTCGACAGTTTATGCCTTGATTTTTGAGGAATTTGTACTGCCAGTGGAAATAGCCCCTTGGATTGGTGTTCTCTACACCGGAGTTTTTGCAACCGTGATTGCGTTTACCCTTCAGGTGAAGTATCAGAAAGAAACGAAAGCCCACAAAGCGGCTCTTATATACTCTGCTGAACCTATTTTTGGACACATATCGGCGTTTTTAACCATTGGGGAAGTTTTGAGTTTGAGGGGCTATCTTGGGGCTTTATTGATTTTGACTGCAATCTGGAATGAAATAAGAAACGAAAACCGTTAGGGAGTTGGTTGGGGATTTACGTCGGTGGAAAATGCTGGGCTTTTGTTTTCTTGTTTAAGACCAATTTCCAAGGCTGCCTTAACCCTTTCTATGTCAACAAGGGTATTTATGCACCCTGCCCTTAATAGGGGCACTGCTTGAAGCGGAATTTTCAATATGGAGAGCTTTTCATTGGCTTCGGCAAGCTCAGGCCAGCATGCTATTCCCAGTGCGGCCTTTATTTCTCCTTTGGGAACCTTCTCCTTTAGTATCTTTTTTACTAAACTTCCTCCCGGAACTATGTAGAACTGCTTATAGCCGAGCTTTTCTCCATGTTCGATTATATCACCTATTACGCATTTTCCGCACTTTGTGCATTCCCATCCGTACTCTCCAAATTCAGCCGGGCATTCTTTTACATTCCTCAGACACTGAGGGATGAAAACGGCGCGCTTTTCAACTGGAACTTTTGCAAAGTCCTCTTTGTACGCTTTATTCTTTATCTCCACATAGATCTGGTCAGTAAGCTCCTCGTCCTCGCTTATCAAAGAGAGTGCCATCTTTATTGCGTTTCTGGTGCTTAAATCAGCCCCTACCGCGGCCAGCTTAGCGATTATGTTATCAACCCTCATCCTTCCACCTCTTGAAATTGAATAAGGATTGGGTTATAAACCTTTGGAATCAAATGAGAACCCTTTTTAGTATTTTGAGCTCTCTTTTTTCCCATGCCTCTTCTTCAACTACCAGAATTAGAACTCCATTGTATAAAAGTGTGAAATCTTTTAAGGAAGCGAGGAATTTTACGAGGGTTTCAAAGCCATTGTAGGTTTTTAAATATTCGGGACAGTCTATAACAACTATCCCTTCAAACCCCTTTTCATTAGCCTCTTGTAGATATCTGATTGTTATATCAACAATTTTTGCCAGATCCGTTGGGAATATGGAATCTCTCTTTCCTGTGGTCGTTATGAAGAATGCATTCCAAGCCTCGGGAAAGTGTAAGTCTCTAACAAACGCCAATACAGGCACTTTTTCGAGCTTCTCTTTTATTGTAGTGTACTCCTGAGGTTTGATTATCATCCCTCCTGGCTTGAGGTACATCTCCACAGGGGGCTTTTCGAGTCTTATGAACTTCTCTGTAAAGACGAATTTTATCATAACGTATGCAGAGAGAATGCTAAATATGGCTCCAAGGGTGAACCCTATTGGAGCAAACCACTCTACCAGTCTCAAAATGGGATAATCGAGCTCGTGAATTCCGTAAACTGTAATAATGCCCCCTAAATACAAGGCCTTGCTATCATAAAGCTTCCTGAGAAAGAGTATCATAAGTCCCGAGGAGGCAATAAAGAGGGCTGAAACTGCATAAGGCAGACCGAGAAGTGTAAACCAGTCGGAAGAATAACCTAAGACACCTATTAGAATTCCATATAAGCTTATTACAACGGGAATTGCTGACAGCACTCTTATTTCCCTATTTGCGATCCTCTTTTCCTCCAGCAGGAGGAGTGTGCCATAAAATAAGAACATTGCCCAGAAGGCTTCTGATAGCGAAATAACGTATATATCTCCCGTTATATCAGAGAATATTGAAGAAGCGGCAGCAATCCACGAAAGAGACCAACAAAGAGCGGGCTTTCGTTTGTGCTTCCAGTAAACATAAGCGAGAAATAGGGCTCCTGCTATTTTTGCCGAAAGACTGAGCGTTTGTCCTAGGAGAAGCAGTGTGTGGTTCATGTGTTTTCCCTTTGATATCTAGGTCTTTCACCTATATAACCACTTTGTCTCATCCCTAACTCCTTAGACTATCAAAAACATCTTTTCATGAGTAGTGTCTAGAGAAAAGATATGTAGAGGACTCCCAGAATGAAGAGGACAAATCCAGGAATTAGCATTGTTTTGTAAACTTTCCCAAGATCTGCTTTGTAATATTCGGCGGAGAAAACTAAACATAGATGAACTGGACTGAAGAGCATTCCCATGTAACCGCTTAAGTAAGCAAGTGCAATCTTATCAAAACCCGTAAAAAACGGTGCCAATAGGGGGAATGTCATCCCTACGTAAGCAAAGCTTATGCCCGTCATCAATCCAACCGAGAAGGGGGTTAGAATTATTACGGCTATTATCGGGAGATTTAGCTCTAATATGACCTCTGGAAGGGCTTCAACTGCTCCTGTAACCTCGAGAAGCTTTTTGAAATACATGACTGAGAGGAGGAGAAATACTATCTTTGGTTGCAGGGCATATTTCAAGACCTCTTTTTTGTCTATTCTCTTGAAATGGGGTATCAATGCGGATAAAAAGCCGATAAATGCTCCATAAACCATATCACATCCAAGAACAATTGATATGAATATGATTACAATTATTGGATACGTGCTTTTAAGAAACAGCTTCAGCCCTTCTTTCGTATCTCCTTTTTCATTCTCCTGGAATTTTATCGGCCTAAGGAAGAAAAGATACCCAACTAGTGCCATAAGTACCGTTAGGGGAAACATCTTGCTGCTGAATTCTTTCACCGAGATGCTTAGAATGGCCGAGGCGATTATTATTGCCTGATACATCGGCCAAGAGTGCTCCCATATATGCCTGAACCAGTAGTTAATTATGGTCTTTTTCTCAGGAGGAAGGTTAAACTTGTCAGCCACGGTCTCTATCATGGGGGCTGAAACTAGGGCTCCGGCGGGCATTGGCATTAAACCTATTAACGCCGGAAGCGCAGCTAGGGAATACTTCTCATTTGGAAACAGCTCTTCTGCCGCCTTTTCCATCATTTTGAGGTATCCTATTTGAGAGAAAACACCTGTCAAAGCCATTATTAAGACTATAATTAGAATGAGCCTTACGGTTGGCCACTCCGTAGATGAGACATAAAAGGAAAGCAGGAGATCTTTTGGCCCTAACCCAAAGAGGGCTCCCAGCAAAAGAGAGCCCAGGAAGATAGATATTCCTATATTCACCTTCAGTCTTATGAACCCTATTATAATCCCAAAGGAAAGCAAAAGATACAGGAGTTCATTCATTGTTTTCACCACTGTATTAATGTGTAGATATGTATCTTATTGAGACTTATAAAGGTTGTTCCTTGTTTTAGAAACAAAAAGTTAATAAACATTGATAACAATGTATTTTTGGAGGTGGTGTGGATGGTGCACCAATACATTAAAGAAAAATCAAAAAAGTTCACAAAAGAGGAGAAGGAAAAGAGGTACAAATATCTCGGCAAAGAAGTGATAGATGTCGGTGATCCGGGACTGGATAGCATACCGGAATTCTACGGGATAGCAAATGCTATATGGCACGACTGGAAAGAAGGTGAAATAACTACAAAGACGGCACTTGGAAGATTGGCGCTCCTAAAACTGCTCACGTACAAAACAAAGAACAAGAAGATTCAAGATATACCTGAGGAAGATTTAGAAGAGGCCAGAAGGTTCATAGATTATGTTATTCAGGTTATAAAGAACGAGAGCAGAAGAAAAGGTGAGCCTGAGGAAGAAAGGCATGTTGAGGAGAAAGCTTAAAATCCAGAAAGCTTAACCCCTATTGCCCTCTCCTTCCACACCCCCACGAAAGGTGAGCGGGAGGCAGTCGGGGAGGGTGTATTTCCCCGTTATTTCTCCCCAAAGAAGAGCTCTTGGTTCAGTCTTGGTATCATAGCCATCAAAACGGCAATTTCGTTCAGCTCGGTTCTCGTTAGAAGACCTTTGCTCAGGACGCCTATCGCACCGATTTTCTTCTTCAGCTCAAGGTCGTTCACGAGCCCTCCCATCGCAATGCCCGCCTCGACGCCTTCATTGAGGATTCTCCCAATGACTATTGGCGGATACTCGAAGCCCGGGCCGTGGCCGACAGTTATTATTCCATCGGGGCTCGCTATTGCACATACCTGGATATCGAGGTAGCCCGTTAGCGTTTGGGGGAATGGGTATATCCCGGCCTCTATTCCCACGCCTAGGTCGGCGCTTGTTTTCTCCAAGGCCATTTTTGCCCTGTTAATCGCTCCCTGCACTATCTCTTCCATGCCAACCGGCTGGTCTGGGACTCCGCTATCAACTTCAACTCCAAAAACATCAACGTCGCCGTAAATCTTCCGCATCACGGCCTCAACGGCCTTAACCTTCGTTGGGTTTGTTGAGCCGACCGCGATTCTCATGCCACCACCAAAGCAACTTGGCAGAAAACCTTATAAAGGGCATTCCTAATTTTACCCCGATGCCCATGAGGGGGGAGTGTTTTATCCTTCGCTTTGCATTTTGCCCATGATTCCTTGGGCTATTCTGCTAACCTACTCTATTCTACAAACCTCAGGAGGTTTTTGAAATGATAAAGGAGCCAGAGATGAGGGAATATAACCCACAGATATTGGAAGAAAAAATAGAGAGGTTCTGGAAAGAAAACAACATCTATAATAAGGTGAAAAAAGCACGAGAGAACGGACCGGAGTATTATTTTCTTGATGGGCCGCCATATGTAAGCGGTGCCATACACCTCGGAACGGCTTGGAACAAGATAATCAAGGACATGGTAATAAGGTTCAGAACCATGCAGGGTTATAACGTTAGGAGACAACCGGGCTTTGACATGCACGGCTTGCCGATAGAGGTTAAAGTTGAGCAAGCCTTGGGATTGAAGTACAAAAAGGACATCGAAGAGAAAGTTGGAGTTGAAAACTTCATAAAGAAGTGTAGGGAGTTCGCTTTAAACAATCTCAAAATCATGACAGAGCAGTTTAAAATGCTCGGAGTTTGGATGGACTGGGATAATCCATACATGACGATCAAAAATGAGTATATAGAATCAGCTTGGTTTACTTTAAAGAGGGCATGGGAAAAGGGGCTCTTGGAGAAGGATCAGAGAGTTCTTCACTGGTGTCCCAGATGTGAGACTGCTTTGGCTGAGCATGAGGTTAGGGGAGAGTACAAAATAAGGGAAGATCCGAGCATATACGTGAAGTTTCCGGTGGAAGGTAAGGAAAACGAGTACCTCCTCATCTGGACAACCACCCCATGGACCCTTCCCGCAAACCTGGCCGTCACTGTTCACCCCGAATATGAATATGCAAAAGTGAGAGTATTCTTTAATGGAAAAGAGGAGTACTGGGTAATAGCCAAGGCATTAGTCAATAAGGTGCTTAATGAAGTCCGCGTTAAGGGTGAGATAGTGGAAGAATTAAGAGGAGAAGAGCTTGAAGGTTTAAGGTATGTGCATCCGTTTTTGGACGAATATTCAAGACAAAAGGAATTTAGGGAGAGACATGAGTGGGCTCATCGTGTAATACTTGGAGAGCACGTAACCCTTGGTGAGGGTACTGGATTAGTCCACACAGCCCCAGGACATGGTGAAGAGGACTTCGAGATAGGAAAGCAGTACAGTCTGCCGATATACTCTCCCCTTGATGACGAGGGAAGATACGTAGAAGG
>JAGGWM010000147.1 GCA_021157445.1 Thermococcus sp.
CAATCCAGAAGCCATGGCTTATGCCCTCTACCTATTCATTGCTAGAGACAAAGTAAATCCCGAGGAAATTCAAGAAGCACTGACACTTGTAAAAAACAAGCCCCTAAAGTTACTGCTCTCAACACTTCTCAAAGAGAGTCCAAATCCAGAACAATGAAAGGTTTTTAAACTAAAAGGAAAAAAGAAAGAATGACCGATGATGGCAACAGGGTAGCTACCGAATTTGATGTGGAAGCCGTTCCAGTCTGAGGTTATTCACATGGTACTAAAAGAATGGGAAGTTTTGAATCCCTGACTACTCTTTCTGCCGTGCTTCCAAGTAAGAGGTCTTTTATAACACTCCTGCCCTTCTTGCCTATGACTATGATTGAAGAGCCCTTGGCCAGTGCAGTGCCTAATATGGAGCGAGAAGCTATTCCGGTAAGTATCTCAGTCTTTACCGGGACGTTAAACATCTTTGCAAATTCTTCCAGCTTTGTCTTTGCGTTTTCAATGTTCCTTTCAAATTCTTCTGGCTTTCCATAATCAACCACGTGGATAAGCGTGACCTCATCGATTAACTCTTCAAACTTCTTTGCAACATTTACAACTTTTTCAGAGCATTCGGAGAAGTCTAATGCTATCAGCGGCCTCTTAAAAATCTCCTTACAATTTGACAGACATTTAATCTTCTCCTCTTCCTCGTCCCACTCATATTTCACAACCAGCACGGGTTTTTTAGTCGCCCTGACGAGATTTGAGGCAGTACTCCCGAGAAGCATCTGTCTGAGGATATTCTCACCTTTAGAGGGCACAACAATTAAATCCACATTGTTCTCCTGGGCTATCTCGGCTATTTCAAGCGATGGTATCCCAACTTTCACTATTGACTCAACGTCAATTCCTTTCGCCCTTATCTCCCCGGCAATCTTGTTCAGCTCTTCCTCATCTATTTTCATAAGCTCTATGGCTTCTATATCTGCAGCAGTTATGTCAACTATGTGAACTAGATAGAGCTTCTTGGCACCTACTTCAAACAGTTGAGGAACGCACTCCCTAAGGGCATGCATAGACACTTCAGAGAAGTCTGTCGGAAAAAGCACCTTTTCAAACATGTGACCACCAAATATATATCGTCATGAGAGTATTTAGGTCTTTAGGAAGGAAAACATTATATTTGGGGGAGAATATTCTATGGTGGTGATACTATGAAGAGGGTGCACATTTTTGAGTGGCACAAAGAGCATGCAAAAAAAGTTGAAGAGTTTGCAGGCTGGGAAATGCCTATCTGGTACTCAAGCATAAAAGAGGAGCACCTTGCTGTTAGGAATGGCATCGGGATTTTTGACGTTTCCCACATGGGGGAAATATTCTTCAGAGGAAAAGACGCCCTCAAGTTCCTTCAATATGTGACCACAAATGACATCTCAAGACCGCCAGCAATAAGCGGAACTTATAGCTTAGTTCTCAACGAAAGGGGAGCGGTGAAGGATGAGACCCTCGTCTTTAATATGGGAAACGACACTTACATGATGGTCTGCGACAGCGATGCTTTTGAAAAGCTCTACGCCTGGTTTACCTCAATTAAAGGGGCAATTGAACAGTATACAGAGCTTGATTTGGAGATAGAGAACAAAACCTATGACATTGCAATGTTCTCAATACAGGGTCCCAAAGCAAGAGACCTTGCAATGGATCTCTTTGGAATTGACATCAATCAGCTCTGGTGGTTCCAGGCAAAAGAAGTAGAACTTGATGGAATAAAAATGATTCTCTCAAGGAGCGGTTACACTGGAGAGAACGGCTTTGAGGTTTACTTTGAAGATGCCAACCCCTATCATCCCAACCCAGAAAAGAGAGGAAAACCTGAGAAAGCCCTATACGTATGGGAGAAAATCCTTGAGGCTGGACAAAAATACGGCATAAAACCTGCTGGACTTGGTGCGAGAGATACTTTGAGACTTGAAGCCGGGTACACTCTTTATGGCAACGAAACAAAGGAGCTCCAACTCTTGAGTACTGACATTGATGAAGTAACTCCCCTGCAGGCAAATCTCGAGTTTGCAATCTTCTGGGACAAGGAGTTCATCGGGAAAGAAGCACTTCTAAAGCAGAAGGAGAAGGGGCTTCCGAGCAAGATGGTGCACTTCAAGATGGTTGACAGGGGAATACCAAGGGCAGGATACAAGGTATATGCAGAAGGGAAAGAAATTGGAGAAGTCACAAGTGGAACGCTCTCACCCCTGCTGGGAATCGGCATAGGCATAGCATTTGTTAAATCTGAATATGCAAAGCCCGGCGTGGAGATAGAGATCGACATAAGAGGGCAAAAGAAGAAAGCACTAACGGTTGCTCCACCTTTCTACGACCCCAAAAAGTATGGAGCATTTAGAGAGGAGTGATTTCTACTTTTCTTTTATTATTGCAAAAGCTCTAATCGGACTGCCTGAACCGTTTTTGATTTTTAATGGAGCCCCAAAGAACGTGAACTCCTTCCCGATGAGCTTTTGTAGATTGGTGAGATTTTCAAAGATAATGACTTCACTGGAGAGCAGAACTTTGTGAGTATTGAAGTTGCCTATAGTGGGAGCATCAATTCCTACAGCCTTAACGCCAAGCTCAACCAAGTATTTTGCACCTTCCTTAGAGAGATATACCTCTCTCCCACCGGTATAGAAAAGCACCACTTCGGCACTCTTTGTTATGTCTTCCGCCTTTATGCTCCTATCCAGCGAAGAGACATCTATGACTA
>JAGGWM010000172.1 GCA_021157445.1 Thermococcus sp.
CTCTTGGGGTAATTCTCACGATGAGATCTTTTCGAAAAGCCCTCAAAAACGTCAGGTTCGTGGTAGTGGATGAGATAGTGGAACTTGTTGACAACAAGAGGGGGGCACAGCTTAGCCTTGCCCTTGAGAGACTTGCCGAATTTGCCAATTTTCAGCGAATTGGGCTCTCTGCAACCGTTGGAAATGAAGAGGAAATCAAGGCTTGGCTTAAGGCCGATGTGGTTGTGAAACCGCCTATTGAAAAAAGTTATAAAATCAAAGTTCTCTTCCCACAGCCTGATGAAAAGAACCGTGAACTCGCGAGAAATCTAAACCTTTCCCTTGACGTTGCCACCAGATTGAGGGTTCTCTGGGAGATAATAGAAAAGCACGAAAGAGCCTTAATATTCACAAACACGAGGCAGTTTGCTGAAATTCTTGCCCATCGTTTAAAAGCGTGGGGTAAGCCTGTGGAAGTTCATCACGGCAGTCTTTCACGGGAAGCAAGGATAAGTGCCGAGAGGGCCTTAAAAGAGGGCAAGATAAAAGCCCTTGTGTGCACATCTTCCATGGAGCTGGGGATTGATATCGGAGAGATAGACGTTGTTGTGCAATATATGAGCCCAAGGCAGGTTAACAGGCTCATTCAGAGGGTAGGCCGAGCAAGACATAGGGCTGGAGAAGTTAGTAAAGGATATATAATTGCTACAAACATAGAAGATTACCTTGAAAGCTTGGTAATAGCTCAAAGGACTCTTGAAGGTAAGCTTGAAGCTGTAAAGCCATATGAAAACGCTCTAGATGTTCTTGGACATTTTATTGTTGGCCTCTTAATAGAACACAGGAGGTTACCAAAAGAAGTCCCTTTTGAGATCGCCAGAAGAGCTTATCCTTACAGAAAGCTAAAGTGGGAGGAATACGGCGAGGTTTTAAACATGCTTAGTGAAGCACGTTTAATTGGCTATGATGAAGAAAGCGGCCTCCTTTATCTCAGGAAAGGGGCTTATCAGTATTATTACGAGAACCTCTCCACAATTCCAGACGAAATCAGTTACAGGGTTTTTGACATAAAGAGTGGAAAGGTAATTGGGCGTTTAGATGAGAGCTTCGTAATGGATCTTGAGGAGGGTGTGGAGTTCATAATGCACGGAAGAAGCTGGATTTTGCTGGGAATTGATGAAGAATCAAAATTGCTCAAGGTTAGGGAGAGCAAGAGTTTGGAAAGTGCCGTGCCGAGTTGGGAAGGAGAAATGATCCCGGTTCCCTTTGAAGTGGCTCAAGACACTGGAAGACTCAAAAGGGAGCTTCTTTTTGATTTTAACTCTGCTAAAGGCCTCATATCTAAAGTTGATTTCGACGACAGGGAACTTGAATTGGCTGTTTCAACCTTAAAAAAACAGGAACCTTTGGGCACCGATAGAGACCTTGGAATCGAATCCCTGCCAAGGGCTTTAATTCTCCATGCCGATTTTGGGAACAAAACGAATGAGGCAATTGGGAGGTTCCTTCTGGCGTTTTTGACCGCAAAATATGGAAAAGTTTTCTCTATGAGAGCTCAGGCTCACGCAATAGTGGTTAAGTCTCCTTTCCAGCTCAACCCTAGTGAGGTTAAAGGGTATCTCCTCCAAGATGCCAGGGCATTGCCCTTTGTTCTCTCTAGGGCGATGAGGGAGAGCCATGCTTATAGATGGAGGATGCTTAACGTGGCAAAAAGAATAGGAGCTTTGAGGAGAGAAGCGAGAATAAGAAAAGTAGAGAAGCTTTTTGAAGGCACGGTAATTGAGAAAGAAACTATAAACGAACTTTTTCACGACAAACTCGACGTGAAAAGAGCTGAAGAAGTTTTAAAGGCAATTAAGGATGGAAAAATCCGAATAAAGGTAGTCCTAAGGAAAGAGCCTTCGCCTCTCGGTGTCCTTAACCTGAGTGTCGGCGGTGAGTTTTTAGTTGGTGGAGAGCTTGAGAGAGATGAGATATTAATGCTGTTTAAAGAGAGGCTTCTCAACACGGAAGTTTATCTAGTCTGCACCAACTGCGGATGGAAGAGCACTACTAGGGTTTCACGCTTAAAGAACCGTTTGGGCTACCTTCAATGTCCTAAATGTTCCTCCAAGATGATTGCTGTTGCACATCCGATAGACGTTGAGCTGTTTATTTCCGCATTGAGGAAGCTTAAGAGAGGGGAGAGTCTTGAAAAAGAAGAGGAAAGTGCCTATAGAAGGCTGATAAAGGCGAGTGATCTGCTCAAGGCCTATGGTTTTGATGCCCTTCTGGCGCTGGCGAGCTATGGTGTCGGTGCAGATACCGCTGCTAGGCTTTTAAGTCAATACAAGGGAGAAGCTCTTGTTGTGGCACTACTTGAGGCTGAAAAGAGGTATATAAGAACGAGGAAGTTCTGGAAAGATTGACCTAGCTCCTCCCATAAATCTCATTAACCTTCTTTAAAAACTCACTTGCCTTAACCACATCCCTAACGTCTATCCTTTCGCCTTTTGTGTGGGATATATCAAGGTTTCCGGGACCAAAAACAATTGTCTTTGTTCCGTTATACATAAAGTTAATTGCATCAGTCCAGCTCCTCATTCCTCCGAACTCATCTAAGTCAACCTCTTCCATAGCTTTTTTGGCCAGCTGTACTATCTCATCCTCCTCATCCAGCTCGTAGCCATCCCATATCTCTGTGTACTCATAGCGAAGGGTGTATTCATCTAAAATCGGCTCCATTAGGTCGAGGACATCCTCAACTTCCTGATTGGGTAAAAGCCTCGCCTCAAACCTTCCTCTGCAGAGAGCGGGGATGAGATAGTAGGGGTTCTCACATATCAGCTCCTGCAACCCTATGTAGGCATCGAAGTACTTTCCCTTCTGTTTAAAAGGTTCAAGGCCTTTTAACTCTTCTATCATTCTGTAAGCTTGATCTATAGCGTTTATACCGCTCTCTGGACATGCTCCATGCGCTTCCTTTCCATCAACCTCGAAATAACCCTCTATGTTCCCGGCGTGTGCTATATGCACCTCAAGGTCCGTTGGCTCTATTACGATCGCCATCTTTGGTTTATAGCGCTCCATGAATAACGCAGAGCCCATTCCACCTTTTTCTTCATCGCTTACAAATACAACACCAACATTGAGTTCTTGCTTTTCCTTCTTTAGGCTCTCAAGCATAAGGAGAACGCTTGCCAATCCGCCCTTAACGTCGCTCGCCCCAGTGCCATAAACGATGTTTCCCCTAACAAAGGGTTCGGCTCTCATGTCTATTGTGTCCATATGGACTTCAAGGAAGAGCTCTGCATCTGGGTTTACAACAAGGTCAATTACCTTCCCGTCGCTCTCTATGTGAACATCATAATCAAGCTTGTGGAGAAACTCCATTATATGTAAAGCGAGACGATCTTCCTGACCTGATGGAGATGGAATTTTTAATAACTCTATCAAGATTTCTTTTGCCCGTTCGGCTTTCATTTGGGTCACCTAATGGAGATAATCTCACAAGTGCTTATAAATACTGTGGAAAGGAAAAGTTTATGTTGGGTTTCCCC
>JAGGWM010000033.1 GCA_021157445.1 Thermococcus sp.
CTTAAGGACATCATCACTTAGCTTATAAACCGTCCTCCCATTGGGAATCGGGACTCTGTTTGGTAGAACTTCAACCTTTTTGCCGTTAAAGCTGAGCTTGCCCAGCACTCTTACACTGGCAATTACTTCTTCATTGTCCTCAATGCTCTCTCCATACTGCTCTAAATCGAGCTGAAGAGATTGGTATGTGCTTTTTCCACTTATGAGAAGCCAGTTTATGTTTTGAAGTTTTCTGATGGTGCCAATAACCCATTCTCCATTTCTATTTTGAGCGACGACAAACTCTCCAAACTGTAAATTTACATCTGGATGAGCGGAAAAATCGTACCCTATAACACTTGCCTCACCTTTGACTATACCAACGGCATCTTCCGCTATCTTCATTGTATCACCTTCATTTAATCAATTAACTCCGAGCTGGTTATAAACTTAATCTTTTAAATACTATTGGGACAGCTTTGACTTTACTTTTTCCTTTGAAAGCCTCGTCTTTAAGGACGGAAAGAGTGTCGGCTGTTGGAGTCATCGGATTTTTGTTCATTTTTGATCGTTAGTGGCTTGTATGTTGATCACTCTATTATTAATTGGTGATGTGTGATGTTTGGCTTTGAGAGTTTGAGAAGGTTTTGGAAGGATGAGAGGAAGCCTGAAGTTCAGAGAGAGTACGCAAAATGCGAGGTAGCAAACTTCCAAAAAATGGTACTCTGAAAATAATGTTTACTTTAGCCATAACTGAGGTCTCTTGGCCTTTAGCTTTCTTTTCTTTTTGAAATCTGAAAATCTCAATCTGCCGTTTCTGTTGCATGAAAAAACATAGATGGAGATCAGACAGGAATCCGGTCATCATCTTGCCCTCAGGATCGGAAGCGCTCATCACTTCTTTTTAACATTCTCTCTGATTTTTTAAAATTTTCCAAAAACTATTTTTAGTCTCCCAAGTATAATCACCCTTGGTGATACAAATGCGGGCTGAGAAATTGAGAAAGCTCGTTATATATGAAGTCTTTCCCAGGAACCACACAGAAGAAGGGACTTTAGAGGCCTTGACTAAAGATTTGGGGAGAATAAAATCCCTTGGTGTGGACTTTATTTGGTTGATGCCAATATATCCTATAGGGGAAGAGGGCAGAAAGGGCTCTCTTGGATCTCCATATGCTATAAAAGATTACAGGGCAATAAATCCCGAGCTGGGTACGTTTGAAGATTTTAAAGAATTAGTAGAAAAAGCCCGCAGGCTCGGACTCGGCGTTATGATAGACATTGTATACAATCACACCTCACGGGATTCAAGGCTTTTAAAAGAGCATCCCGAGTGGTTTTACACCGTTGAAGGAAAGCCTTCAAGAAAAGTTCCGGCTTGGAGCGACATCTACGACCTTGACTACTCCAATAGGGAACTGTGGGACTATCAGATAGAAACCCTGAAGTTCTGGGCTAAATACGTGGATGGATTTAGGTGCGACGTTGCCCCTCTTGTACCCTTAGAATTCTGGGAGAAAACCAAAGAAGAAGTTTCTAAGGTTAATCCCGACCTCATATGGTTAGCCGAGACCGTGCATCCTTCATTTGTCAAGTGGTTGCGGGAGAGAGGATTTAAAGCTCATTCAGATGTGGAAATGCATCAGGTATTTGAGATCACTTATGACTACGATGGAAGGGAAATGCTGGAGAGATACCTGCGGGGAGAAAGGAGCTTATCAAGCTATATTGACTACCTCTACGTTCAGGACACCTTGTATCCAGAGGATTATGTTAAGCTTAGATTTTTGGAGAATCATGATTTGCCAAGGGCGGCTGGAATATTTAGGGATGAACTTTGCCTAAAGAACTGGACGGCCTTTATGTTTATGCTCAAAGGAGCAACATTGATATATGCGGGGCAGGAGTATGCCATTGAAAAGCAGCCAAATCTCTTTGAAAAGGATCCCATTCCATGGGAAGAGGGGAATAAATGCTTTTTAGCCTTTATTAGGAGACTAATCAAGATTAAAAAGTCCCTTGATTGCAACGGTCAGAAAGTGTACTTGGCAAAGGATGGAATTGCAGTTGTGGAATGCAAAAATGCAGTTGGGATTTTCAATCTGGAGGGCAAAATTGGGGAGGTATGTATTGAAGTTAAGGGAAGGGATCTTTTGAGCGGCAGAAAAGTTGAAAGTAAAGCAGGAAAGCTGGAAGTCTCTTTTGAGCCAATGATAATCTCCCTTTGATTCTTTTTTAAATCAATAAGGTTAAAAACTATCGAGCGAATATTTTAATATGAGCCTGTCTTCGAGAGATGTTTCATTTCCAAAAAAGATCCCCCTAAGCCTTATTACTATTAGACCTGCTACCCTCTTTGACCTAAGTGAGATCATGCGCATTGAAAGACAGTCCTTTAGAGAGCAGTATCCGAGAGGGTTGTTTCTGATGTTTCTTGAGGCAAATCCGGAAACATTTCTTGTGGCCGAATACAACGGGAGGATAGTGGGTTATGTGATGGGTTATCTAAGGCCCGACAGGGAAGGGCATATAATGAGTATTGCAGTCGATCCCCTTTATAGGGGAAACGGAATAGGCAAGGCTCTGATGGAGGTTGTTATAGACAGGTTAATAAAACGTGGTGCTAGGTATATAGGACTTGAGGTTAGGGTCAGCAATGAGAGAGCGATAAAGCTCTACGAAAAGCTGGGCTTTAAGAAGATGAAAATCATAAAAGGCTACTACTCCGATGGTGAAGACGCCTACTATATGGTCCTCACACCAGATGCCTGGGGTGGCGAGAGTTGAGTGAGTTTAAATTTTACCTGAGCGGGGATAGGGTTTTCAGCACAATGGAAAGTGCGATAAACAAGCTCTACAACAAGAGGCATTATGGGGAGGTTGTAAACGGGAAGCTCTTCCTATCCTTGGTTGAGGCCGCTTATCTTTTGGACAAAGGCTGGATCAAAGTATTTGACAATGAGAGAGAACTCAGCGTTAAGGATCTTTTTGAAATCGGGAGGAAAAAAGATGAGTACTTCGACTTAAAGTTTCTGGTTTACAAGGATCTTAGGGATAGAGGGTATACAGTAAAGACAGCCCTTAAATACGGTTCTCACTTTAGAGTGTATCGCAAAGGAATGGAGGAGCATGCCGATTGGTTGATCTGGGTAGTTAGTGAGTCTCAAAAGCTGTATCCAAA